>NZ_JAAXKY010000300.1 GCF_012911925.1 Pseudonocardia xinjiangensis
CCCGCGGCGGAACGTCGCGGGAGAGCGCCCGGCGGCCCGGCCGGTCCAACCCGTGCAGCGCTCGGCGGCCCAGGACGCCGCGCGACAGGCCCGTGACCGCGCAGCCGAACGGTCCCGGCAGCAGGCCGAGGCGGCCCGGGCCGCCGGCCGGAACGCGGCGGCGAGCGACAAGATCCGGTTGGCCTGGGAAGAACGGGGCCGGCCGAGCCGGATGGCGATCGTGCGCACCGCCCGGGTCGACGTGGTGGCCGACGGTCGGCTCACCCAGCAGGTCCCGCTGCGTCCCGGCCTGGTCACCCTGCCCCTGCTCGACCGGTCCCTGCCCCCGACCTGGCTGCGCCAGACCACCGACACGGCGCTCCTGGACGCCACGGTGATCCTCACCCCCGGCACCACGATGGACATCGCCGGGGACGCCTCGGGGATCCGCACCCTCGCCCTCGCCGGCGGTCCCAGCACCACCGACACCGCCTCCCTCTACACCGGCGGCGGCCGCCTGAGCCTGCGCGGGCTCACCATCACCTCAGCCGACCCGGCCACCGGCCAGCCCTTGCCCCCGTCCCCCGGGCGCCCCTCGATCGTCGTCACCGGCCAGGGGCGCCTCGATGCCACCGACACCACCATCACCGACCTGGGCACCCCCGACCTCGACACCACCAACGGCCACGCCGCCGTGGCGTTCAACCCCGCCAGCACCGGCGCGCTGGTCCGCACCACCTTGGCGCGCAACAGCACCGGACTCGAACTGTCCCGCTCCGACGCCGTGCACCTCGACCAGCTCACGGTCAGCGACTCCACCTCGGACGGGATCGTCCTGCGCGGCGACCGCGCCACGACCATGAACGACATCCGCGCCGAACGGAACGCCGGCAACGGGATGATCGTCACCGGGGAGAGCACGGACCGGCCCATCACCGGTGTCTCCACAGCGCACAACGGGGTGTTCGGCCTGGCCATCATCGGCCAGACCGGTATCCAGGTCATCGGGGTCGCCACCGCGTCCGACAGGTCGGGCGGGCTGCGCCTGAGCCGCTCGAAGGAGGTGGTGGTCACCGGCTTCAGCGCCACCGACCAGTCGATCGGCGTGTTCACCCACGTCAACAGCGCAAACCTGACCCTCGACCACATGACGGTGACGAGGGGCCGGCGAGGACTGGTGGTCGAGAAGAGCACCCAGGGCCTGGCGCTGCGCGACTCCACGTTCCACGGCGCCCGGGTGGCCGGGGTCTCCGTCGGCGGCCAGGACGTCACCGTCACCGGCGTGCAGGTCAGCGACTCCGCCACCGGGGTGCGCATCGAACGCGGCGCCAGGACCGTCACGGTGACCGGGCTGAGACTGCGCGGCGGCCACGACGGCATCGTCGCCACC
>NZ_JAAXKY010000301.1 GCF_012911925.1 Pseudonocardia xinjiangensis
TCGCCCGCCCGGTCCCGCGGGGCCGCAGGCCCGGACTCCCGCGAGTCGCCCGGTTCGAGCGCGCGAGTCGCCCGTCCGGCAAACCGTGTGCGGACCGTGGCCGGATGTCCTAGCGTCGCCGCCGTGACCTTGCCCGTCCTTCCGTCGCCGCTGCGGTCCGGACTGCACGGCCGTCCGATGCGCCGCGACGACGCGGGTCGCTGGGCCGATCTGCTCGCCGCGATCGAGGACGCCGACCAGCGCGGCGAGCACTACGACGCCGCCGACTGCGCCGAGGAGCTCGCCGATCCCGAGCTCGACGTCGAGCGCGAGACCGTCCTGCTGCTCGATGGACCGGCGGGTGCCGATGCCAGGGCGGTCGCCTACCAGGTGCTGCGGTCGCGCAGTGGGCGCGCGGAGGGCCCGTCCCTGATCTCGGATGCCGGCGTGCATCCGGCGTACCGCCGCCGGGGCATCGGGAACGCACTGCTGGCCGCGGCGCGGGAACGGGCAACCGAGCTCGGTGCGACCCTGCGTATCCGGGTGCCCGAGTCGAATAAGGGTGCGGTCGCGCTGGCCGAGGCCGCCGGGATGGTGCCCCTGCGGTGGTGGTCGGAGCTCGACCGCACCCTCACCGAGCCGATCGCGCCTGCTCCCGCCCCGGCCGGCCTGGCCGTCTCGTCGCTGGGCCCCGACTACGACGCGGCGCGCTGGGACGGGCCGCTGCGGACCGCGCACAACAGCGCCTTCGCCGACCACTGGGGCTCCGCGCCGGTCAGCGCCGAGGGCTGGGCGCACTCGCGCACCGGGAGCCGGGCTTTCCGCCCAGCCTGCTCGGCGGTCGCGACGACGGCGGACGGTGGGATCGCGGGCTACCTGCTCAGCTACGAGTACGACGCCGACACGGCGCGCACCGGCAGGCGTGACCTCTACGTCGCCACGGTCGGCACCGTCGCGGCGCACCGGCGGAGAGGGGTCGCGGCCGCGCTGCTCGCGCACGTGCTGCGGACGGCCCGTGACTGCGGCTACGACACCTCGTCGCTCACCGTGGATGCCCAGAACCCGACCGGCGCCCTGGGCGTCTACGACCGGGCGGGCTACCGGTTGAGACGCCGCGAGATCACCTTCGCTCTCACCTCGCCCCGTCCCTGATCACACAGCCCGGGCGACTCGCGCGCGGAATCCGGGCGACTCGCCGGCGGGTTCCGGGCGACTCGCGCGTCGAATCCGGGCGACTCGCGGGGGTGGATCCGGACCTGCGCGCACAGAGGGCCCCAGACCACCGTCCCGCCCGCCCGCAGCCCGGTCGCTACCGTGGGCGCCCGTGCCTCCCTTCCCAC
>NZ_JAAXKY010000302.1 GCF_012911925.1 Pseudonocardia xinjiangensis
AGGCGGAGCCGCGCCCGAAGTTCAGGAAAGCCACTTTCAGGCCCTCTCAGGGCAGGAAAGTGGCTTTCCTGAACCTGGGCAGTCGTCACTGCGTGGTTCGGATTGCTCGCAGCGGTGGTCGGGGGCGTTTCCGGGCCTGTTCGTACGTCGCTCGGAGTGTTACCACCACGTCCTCCGGGTTCTTCTTCGGTTTGGACGCGGTGTACACCGCTCCGGCCGCGACGAAGCCGGCGGCCCGCTCGACGGTGGTGTCGTGGTCGGCGGGGCTCAGGTGCCATTCGCTGGACTCGATCTCCCAGACCATCGCGACGTCGTCGAGCCAGCAGTCCGCCACGCCGAGGAACCGTCCCTCGGCGTCGTACACCGCCGCGTTCCACCATGGCTCGGGCAGCCCGGTGCTGCTCCAGAGCCGCTTCGCCTCCAGCTCGGCAGCGGAACGCACGCCCTCCGCGAGCTCACCGAGAACTCTGCGCGGCACCGCGGTACCTCTCCGCGAACCGGCTTCGAGCTCGCCGCCAAGAGCTGCGACCGTGCACAACCCGCGCTGGACGGCGTCGGACAGCAGTTCCGCGACATCTCCAGGCGCGGGTAGCCGCCGGACCGTGTCGACACAAGCGCGCTGGACAGGGGCCAACGGGATCCCGCCGCGCACTATCGACTGCGGTAGCCGGCCGGTCCGTTCGACGTGGACGAAACCAACCGAGCGGACCTGCCGGCGATCGGGGACGAGGATGTGGACGTCCTGGGTTGCTTCCCGGTCGCCCCGTTGCCGGACCGGTCCTCGGCGGATGCCGTGACGTCGGCAAGCCTCGATGCCGGTGAGAACTGCGTCCTCTCCACCCAGCAGCAGGGCCGCGCGGACCCGCTGATCCTGACTGGGTGTTCCGGTGAACAGCAGCACCACACCAGGCAGGATCCGCTGCCACGGTCCGCCGTCCAGACAACGCTTGTACACAGTGCGCTCCGAGAAACCGAGGGCAACCAGCTGACGCACGCTGGCCACCCGGAACGGAAAGGCGTCGCGAAGTTCGCTACCTCGGGACCGTGCCAGCACCCCCATGCCGAAGATGATCCGCGAAGGTCGCCGGACCCGTGGGCGAACGGAAGACCTCGGTTCAGGAAAGCCACTTTCAGGCCCTCTCAGGGCAGGAAAGTGGCTTTCCTGAACTTCCCGGAGGCCTCGCCGCGGGGGGTGGGTGG
>NZ_JAAXKY010000303.1 GCF_012911925.1 Pseudonocardia xinjiangensis
GTCGGGGGCTGGGCCCGTGCTCTCCCGGAGGACCAGGTGGGTGGCGAGCTCCACGCGTGGTGGGGGTGCGCCGGTTGCGCCCGCGGTGTCCTCCGCCGCCAGCACCAGCCGCACGGCCTCGCTCGCCATCCGGGCCAGCGGCTGGCGCACGGTCGTGAGCTGCGGTGTCATGTGCTCGCAGAACGCGATGTCGTCGAACCCGACGACGGAGAGGTCCTCGGGGATGCGCAGGCCGCGCACCGATGCCTCCTGGTAGACGCCGACGGCCTGCATGTCGGAGCCGGCGAAGATCGCGGTCGGGGGGTCGGGCAGGTCGAGCATCTGCTGCGCGCAGAGCCGGCCGCCGCGCGGCCGGAAGTCGCCGAAGTGCACGAGGTCATCGTCGACGGGGATCCCGGCGCGGCCGAGTGCGGCGCGGTACCCCTCGATGCGTTCCTGGCTGCACACCAGCTGGGGACGCCCGGAGATGACGCCGATCCGGCGGTGGCCGAGGGACACCAGGTGCTCGACGGCGCTGAGGCCACCGGCCCAGTTGGTGGCGCCGACCGTGGCGAAGGAGGGGTCGCTCCCGCCCACGGGGTCGAGCAGCACGATGGGCGTGTGCAGGGCGGCCAGTTGCTCGACCGCCTCGGGTGCCGCCTCGCTCACCACCAGTACCAGGCCGTCGGAGCGGCGGGAGGCCAGCCGGTCGAGCCACTGCCGGTCGCCGGCGGGGCCGTCCTCGGCTGAGGTGAGGACGACCTGCGCGCCCGCCTTCCTGGCCTCCGCCTCGGCGCCGCGCAGCACCTCCACGATCCAGGGGGAGTCGAGGGTGGGCAGCACCATGTCCACGAGGCCGACGCGCCGGAGCGTCCCGGGCTTGCGCCGCTGGTAGCCGCGGTCGGCCATCACCTGCTGGACCCGCAGTCGGGTGGCCTCGGCGACGTCGGAGCGGCCGTTGAGGACCTTGGAGACCGTCGGAACCGACACTCCGGCCTGTTCGGCGATCTCCGCGATCGTCACGCGGCTGCTGATCCTGTCCAGGGGTCCTCCCGTGTTCGGGCCTGAGGCGGCGCGAATGCTAGCCGAAACTTTCTGCCGGTCACAGCGCGATATCGGTGGACCGGCGGGGCCTTGACGGG
>NZ_JAAXKY010000304.1 GCF_012911925.1 Pseudonocardia xinjiangensis
GTGACGGACCCACCCCCACCACCGTTCCCGTGAGAGGCGACTCGCGCGCAGTTTCCGGGCGACTCGCGGGGCCCCCGCGAGTCGCCCGCTGCGGCTCCGCGAGTCGCCCGGTTCGCGTGCGCGAGTCGCCCGGTTCGCGTGCGCGAGTCGCCCCCCTCCGCGGGCGCGAGTCGCCCCCCTCCGCGGGGGGCGTGCCGTCAGGTGAGGTGGTCGAAGTCGCCCCGGACCCAGCCGATGTGCCGGTCGGCCGAGCGCCGCACGACGGCGCGGGCGTCGGAGGCGATCATGGCCCCGAAGTTGCCGTAGAGCCGCTCGAACTCGAAGCCCTCGACGTGCTGGGCGACCCGCTCGACCACGGCGCCCGACAGCGGGATCCGGTTCGGGTAGCTGCGCATGAAGCTGACCGACGTGCGGTCCGGGTTGGGCATGATCGTGTCGCCGCTGAGCAGCACCCCCGTGCCGTCGGCCCCCGCCGCCCAGTGCGCGACCGCGCTGCCCGGGAAGTGGCCTCCCGGCTGGGTGAGCGTCAGCCCCGGGAGGAGCTCGAGCTTGCCCGACCACGCGCGGATCGCGGGGTCGGGCCGGGCGACCCACTCCATGTCGCGCTCCGCGACCAGCACCGGGGGACCGCCCAGCGCCCGGCTCCACTCCACCTGCACACCGAACATGTGCGGGTGGCTCGCCACGATCGCGATGACCTCGCCCAGCTCACGCACCCGCTGCACGGCGTCGTCGTCCAGGTAGCCGAGGGGGTCCCACAGGAGGTTGCCCGCCGGGGTGCGGACCAGCTTGGAGTGCTGCCCGATGCCGACGGCCGGGGTGCTCGTGAGGGAGTGCAGATCCGGCTCCAGCTCGGTGACCTCGACCCGGTGGCCGGCCGCGGCCAGCTCCTCCAGGGTGGTCCACAGCTGGCCGGCTGCGGGGACGTACTGACGTTCGTCGGCGCAGATCCGGCAGACCTCGACCGCCGCGGTGTGCTCGACCGCGCATGTCCGGCAGATCAAGAAACCCACGGGTGTCCCTCCTCGTCACCGCGACCATCGTGGTCCGTCGACCAGTCTGGTCTGCGTCAGCCGCCGTTCTCGCGCGGGGTGGACGGGGGCGGGAG
>NZ_JAAXKY010000305.1 GCF_012911925.1 Pseudonocardia xinjiangensis
GCGCGGCGAACGTCTACTCGGGTGCGGTGTTCCTGTCGTTCCTGGGTGCGGTCGGTGGGCTGTTGGGGGCGTTGCACGCCTCGGGCCTGCTGACCTGGGTGGGTGCGGTGTCGGAGCGGCATCGGGTGTTCAGCGTGGCGGTGTTGCTGATCGCGGCGTTGTTGTTGCCGTTGACGGGTGCGGGTAGTGAGTACTGGTTGACGGTGTCGGCGAACATCGGGGTGTATGCGGCCACGGCGATCGGGCTGAACATCGTGGTGGGTCTGGCCGGGTTGCTGGACCTGGGGTACGTCGCGTTCCTCGGTATCGGGGCGTTCGTGGCGGCGAACCTGTCGGGTGCGGCTGCGTCGCAGGTGGGGATCGAGTTGCCGTTCCCGCTGGTGATGGTGATCTCGGCGGTGGTGGCGGGGATCTTCGGGGCGATCGTGGGGTCGCCGACGCTGCGGGTGCGTGGGGATTATCTGGCGATCGTGACGTTGGCGTTCGGTGAGATCTTCGTGCGGAGTGCGCAGAACAACATCGGTGGGTTGACGGGTGGGTCGAACGCGATCCCGGGGATTCCGCCGGTGTCGTTGTTCGGGAACGACTTCAACGATGCGTTGGTCATCGGTGGGCTGCGGTTGGCGCCGGGTGTCTTGTATTACGTGTTGATCGTGTTGATCGTGGCTGCGGTCATGTTGGTGTTCGCGAACTTGAAGAGTTCGCGGTTGGGCCGGGCGTGGATCGCGATCCGGGAGGATGAGGACGCGGCCCGGGCGATGGGGATCCGGACGGGTCCGATCAAGATCTTGGCGTTCCTGATCGGGGCGACGTTGGCGGGGTTCGCGGGGGCGTTCTTCGCGCACAAGACCGCGACGGTGTCGTATGAGAGTTTCCGGTTCCTGGAGTCGGTGACGTTGCTGGCTGCGGTGATTCTGGGTGGGATGGGCACGATCCCGGGTGCGGTGTTGGGGGCGTCGATCCTGTTCGTGTTGCCGGAGAAGCTGCGGGAGTTCTCCGACTACCGGTTGTTGCTGTTCGGTATCGCCCTGATTCTGATCATGCGGTTCCGGCCGCAGGGGCTGGTGCCCGACCGGCACCGCCGCGC
>NZ_JAAXKY010000306.1 GCF_012911925.1 Pseudonocardia xinjiangensis
TTGGGGGCGAAGCGGAGAATTTAAGCGCCAGTAAACGGCGGTGGTAACTATAACCATCCTAAGGTAGCGAAATTCCTTGTCGGGTAAGTTCCGACCTGCACGAATGGCGTAACGACTTGGGCGCTGTCTCGACCACAGACTCGGCGAAATTGCACTACGAGTAAAGATGCTCGTTACGCGCGGCAGGACGGAAAGACCCCGGGACCTTTACTATAGCTTGGTATTGGTGCTCGGTTCGGCTTGTGTAGGATAGGTGGGAGACTGTGAAGCGGCCACGCCAGTGGTTGTGGAGTCGTTGTTGAAATACCACTCTGGTCGAATTGGGTGTCTCAACCTCGGGCCATGATCTGGTTCAGGGACAGTGCCTGGTGGGTAGTTTAACTGGGGCGGTTGCCTCCCAAAATGTAACGGAGGCGCCCAAAGGTTCCCTCAGCCTGGTTGGCAATCAGGTGTTGAGTGTAAGTGCACAAGGGAGCTTGACTGCGAGACTGACAGGTCGAGCAGGGACGAAAGTCGGGACTAGTGATCCGGCACCACCTGGTGGAAGGGGTGTCGCTCAACGGATAAAAGGTACCCCGGGGATAACAGGCTGATCTTGCCCAAGAGTCCATATCGACGGCATGGTTTGGCACCTCGATGTCGGCTCGTCGCATCCTGGGGCTGGAGTAGGTCCCAAGGGTTGGGCTGTTCGCCCATTAAAGCGGTACGCGAGCTGGGTTTAGAACGTCGTGAGACAGTTCGGTCCCTATCCGCCGCGCGCGCAGGAGACTTGAGGAAGGCTGTCCCTAGTACGAGAGGACCGGGACGGACGAACCTCTGGTGTGCCAGTTGTCCCGCCAGGGGCACGGCTGGTTGGCTATGTTCGGAAGGGATAACCGCTGAAGGCATCTAAGCGGGAAGCTCGTTCCAAGATGAGGTCTCCCACCACCTTGCGTGGTTAAGGCCCCCAGCAGACCACTGGGTTGATAGGCCAGAGATGGAAGCCCTGTGAGGGGTGGAGTTGACTGGTACTAATAGGCCGAGGGCTTGTTCATGACGAGTTGTTTGCATCCACTGTGCGACCCTGAACACACAAACA
>NZ_JAAXKY010000307.1 GCF_012911925.1 Pseudonocardia xinjiangensis
GCAGTGCCCCCGCCCCGACCGTCTCCTCCGGGACCAGCCACAGCCGCGACACCGCGCCCGGCCCGTCGGCTGCGGCGGCCGTGGCCCGCGAGCGGGTGAGCCAGGCGTCGAGCTGCCAGCGCACCCGGTCGACGGTGCCGGCGGGGGTGAGCGGCTCGGCGCAGCGCCAGATCCGGTGCAGCTCCTCCCCGGCCACCGTGCGGGCGGCGACGCCCAACCGGGTGCAGGAGAGCCCGTGGCCGGCCAGCGTGCGGTGCAGCCGCTCCGCCAGCCCGCGGGCCGCGAAGGCGGCGGCGTCGACGCGGTCGACGGGTGGGTCCAGCTCGATCTCCACGGTGAGCTCCTCCGGCGGCCTGCGCCGCACGGGTGGCCGGGGGTCGAGGCCACGGGCGAGCCGGTGGCAGAGCACGGCGTCGGCGCCGAACCGGGAGGCGACGTCCTCGGCGTCGAGCGCCGCGAGAGCTCCGAGGCTGCGCAGCCCCAACCGCAGCAGCAGCCCGACCAGTTCGGAGCGGTCGATATCGGGCTCGCGGTCCAGTTCCTCCACGCCGAGCGGAGCGAGGAACGCGGGAGTGTCGCCGGGCGCGACGGCCAGGCCGCGGCGCGCCGCGAGCACCGCGGCGAACAACCCGTCGGCCACGCCCACCTGGCACTCCACGCCCGTGCGGGCGGCGACCTGGTCGACCAGCTTCTCCGCGGCCGCCTGCTCACCCCCGAACCAGCCGACCGGGCCCTGCGCCGCCAACGCCACCAGCCCCGGCCGCACCACCTCCACCCCCGGCGCGAGCTCCTCGACCGCGGCCACGACCGGCTCGAAGGCACGGGCGTCGCGATCGGGGTCGCGGTCGAGCACCACCAGCTCGGGGCACCGGGCCTGCGCCTCCCGCCTGCGCAGGCCACGGCGCACGCCGTGGGCACGGGCGACCGCCGAGCAGGCCAGCACCCGGTTGGCCACGACCACCGCGACCGGCCGGTGCGGAGGGACGTGGGCGGCCATGGCCGCGGCCGTGACCGGCCAGTCGGGCGACCACAGCGCGAGCACCCGCGTGACAGGCCCGCTC
>NZ_JAAXKY010000308.1 GCF_012911925.1 Pseudonocardia xinjiangensis
CCCCAGCCCCGCGAGTCGCCCGTTCTGGGCGCGCGAGTCGCCCCGTTCGGGCCCGCGAGTCGCCCGTTCCCCGTCCGCGAGTCGCCCCGTTCGGGCCCGCGAGTCGCCCTTCCGGGCACGCGGGCTCAGCCCGTCATCCCGCGATCATCGCGGCCGGCCGCGGGGCCGAAGCCGCTCGCGCGGCCCACCAGCCCAGCACCACCACGGTGGCCACCTCGGTGGTCAGCAGCCCCCGCTCCACCAGGCCGAGCGGCAGGAGCTGCCACCACGGCACCCCGGTCAGCGGGCTCAGCGCGACAGCCAGCACGATCGCGCCGAGCCACAGCAGCGCCAGCGCGCCCGACCACCGCGAGCAGGCCGCGAACGGGCCCCACTGCAGATCGCCCCGCCAGCGCCTGCCCAGCGCCAGCGCCGCCGCCGGCAGGCTCACGAACGCCACCACGCTCGCGTACCGGTGCACGTAACCGGACGGCGTCGGGCCCACGGCCCAGTTCGCCTTGTCGAACGCGACGATCAGCACCAGCGCCGCCGCCCAGACCCCGACCAGGGCTGCGGGGCGCGACCACAGCTGCACGATCCCCGCGCGCACCAGCGCCAGCAGCACCAGCACCGATCCCCCGGCGAGCCCCAGCACCCCCACGTCGAACATCCAGTCGGAGTCGCCGAGCGCGTACTCGCTGATCGTGCGGCGCACCGGGTTCACCCGGCCGGCCGAGACGACGTGCAACAGCCCCACCAGCACCACCGCGACCCCGACACCCACCAACCCGAATGCGGCCAACGCCCTCGTCACCGCAGGATCGGGCGACGCGGTACCGGGCACGGAGGTCCTCCTGGGGAGCGCGGGGTGAGGCGGTGAACACCCACCGCTACGACATTCCCACACCCAGCGACCTGTGCGATCGGCCGGTGATCACTTCCCGCGGGCGACTCGCGCACGGAATCCGGGCGACTCGCGCGCGAGAACCGGGCGACTCGCGGGGTGGGTTCGGGCCTGTCTCTTATAAACATCTCCGAGCC
>NZ_JAAXKY010000309.1 GCF_012911925.1 Pseudonocardia xinjiangensis
GCCTTCGACACCGTGCGGACCTTCAGCCCCGACACCCGCATCATCGGCGGCCACATCACCGGCGGCACCACCGGCATCGACGTCGGCGCCGCCACCACCATCTCCGGCACCGTCATCGACCACGCCCAGGAAGGCATCCGCTCCCGCTCGGCCCAACTCGTACACGCCGACAACGTCGACGTGGCCACCACCGCCCTGGGCATCAACGCCGCCGAGGGCAGCCCCTTCCTGCTCACCGCCTCCCGCGTACACGCCCTCGAAGCCGTCCGCGGCCAGGTCGGCCAGGCCGGGCCCAACGAGCTGAGCCTGCCCCCGCTCAACCTCCTCGGCGCCATCGGCATCCCCCTGATCCTGCTGGCCATCGTCCTGGAACAGGTCCACACCCGCCGCCAGCGCCGCACCGCACACGCCTACCGTCGCCCCCCGCCCGTCCTACCCTCCGCCGGAGGCTGACCGATGACCATGACGAGGCGCCGCGCGCTGCGGCGCTCCGCCGCAGCGGCCGTGAACGTCCTGCTGATGGGCGCGACGGCATGTGACACCACCTGGATCTCTCCGGAGCCGGCCCCCACGGCGGTCGACTCCGTGGTCACCCCGAAGGACCTGCAGAGGTTCATCGGCACCGGGCTCGTCTACGACGACCGCGGCGGCTTCGGTCTCGACGAGGCCCAGCTCCTGACCACCACCGACGCCCCCGGCGGGATCCTGCTCCGCGTCTCCTACCCCGCGGGCTCCGCCAGCCGCGCCGCCGGCGGCCCCGACGGCGGCACCCAGGCCTACCTCCGCCTCCCCGACACCAGCACCGCGACCGACACCCTCGACCTGCGCTACCAACTCCGCTTCCCCCCCGAATTCGACTTCGTCAAGGGCGGAAAGCTCCCCGGCCTCTACGGCGGCACCGTCACCAGCGGCCAACACATCCCCGACGGCACCAACGGCTTCTCCACCCGCTACATGTGGCGCACCGACGGCGCCGGCGAGGTCTACGCCTACCTCCCCACCTCCCAGCA
>NZ_JAAXKY010000030.1 GCF_012911925.1 Pseudonocardia xinjiangensis
GCGGGCGGGCGGGCGCTCGGAGCCTGCGGCCCCGGGAGCGTCATCCGGACCGCACGGCGGCGGTGCCGCCGTCCTGCTCCGCCGCTCAGAGCCAGCACGAGGACGGCAGCGAGCAGCGCAGCCGCGACCGGGACCATGGTCGTGTCCACCCCGGAGCTGCCGAACTCGACGTAGGTGAACACCGGCAGCGAGTACGGGTGGTAGGCGAGCACCACCGTGGCCCCGAACTCCCCGAAGGCGCGCAGCCAGGCCAGCAGCAGCCCCGCCCGGATGCCCGCCCAGGCACCCGGCAGGGCGACCCGCGCGAACCGCGACCAGGGGCCGTGCCCAAGGGTGGCGGCCACGTCGGCCAGCTCGGGATCCAGCGCCGCGAACGCGGAGCGGGCGGCGATGATCAGGAACGGGGCCGCCACGAAGATCTGCGCCAGCACCACCCCGGTGAGGTCGTCGGTCAGCCGGCCGTCGAACAGCTGCCCGAGCGAGGTGTAGGGCCCGATGACGTACACCAGCAGCAGGCCGCTGATCAGCGGTGGGAGCGCCAGCGGCAGCTGCACCGTCACGCCGAGCAGCTCGGCGGCGCGGCCGTGGGCCCGCGCGAGCAGGTAGCCCAACGGGATCCCGGCCACGGCGATGACCACCGTGGCGATGCTGGCGCTCACCAGGGAGACGCCCAGGGCGTCGACGATGCCGGGCACGGTCAGCTGCTCCGAGGACGCCCCCGCCAGCCGCACCAGGAACGCCCCGATCGGCACGAGCAGGTAGGCGACCAGCAGCGCCGCGAGCCACGGGAGCGGGGTCGCGAGCACCCCGGTGCCCGCCCGCCGCCCCGTCAGGCCCATCGGCGCACCGCGGCAGGGGCGTCACGCTCGAAGGCACTCACGACGTCCAGGATATCCGCGACTGCGGACAAGAGTCCGTCTCTCGATCGCAGATACGGAGAACCGGGGCGAACAGGACGCGAGTGTCCGCCGCCGCACGAGCTCCGGAGCGCGGCCGCCCGCTCGCGGAACGTCCTCGCAGAGCGAGTGTGATCCTCGCAGGGCCCACAGCATCTGCGAGGAACCCACGCGGTCTGCGAGGAACGCCGGAGGCGTGCGGAGGCTGGCGGCTCGAGAGCTGACGCCCCGCCCTGGAACAGCAACACGGGACCACAACGCTGTCACCCTGGCCGCCCGCAGCAGGAAACGGGCGACTCGCGCACTCGGAAAGGGCGACTCGCGGGCCGTCAGGCGTCGGTGCGCACCTCGGTGCCGTCCTGGCCCCACCGGGTGTGGAACGAGCCGTCCGCGTCGATGCGCCGGTAGGTGTGGGCGCCGAAGTAGTCGCGCAAGCCCTGGATCAGGTTGGCCGGGCCGCGCTCGCGGCGGTAGCCGTCGTAGTACGACAGCGACGACGAGAACGCCGGGATCGCCACGCCCTGCTGCGTGGCGGTGGCCACGACCCGCCGCCACGCGTCCTGCGCGTCGGCCACGGCCTCGGTGAAGTACGGCACCATCAGCAGGTTCTCGACGTCGCCGTGCTCGGCGTACGCCTCGCGGATCCGGTTGAGGAAACGGGCCCGGATGATGCAGCCACCCCGCCAGATGGTGGCCATGGCGCCGAGGTCGAGGTTCCAGTCGTTGGCCTTCGACGCGGCGCGCATCTGCGCGAAGCCCTGCGCGTAGGCCACCACCTTGCTGGCGTAGAGCGCCTGGCGGATGTCCTCGACGAGGTCGGTCCGGTCCTCCCCCGCGCCGGGGACGGGCCCGGCCAGCGTGCCGGCTGCCGCCTTGCGCTCGCTGCGCAGCGAGGAGAGCGTGCGGGCGAACACGGCCTCGGTGATGCCGGTGAGCGGGACGCCGAGCTCCAGGGCGTCCTGCGAGGTCCAGCGGCCGGTGCCCTTCTGCTCGGCCTCGTCGACGATGACGTCGACGAGAGGGCCGCCGGTACGCGCGTCGGTCTTCTGGAGGACCTCGCCGGTGATCTCGATGAGGTAGGACTCGAGGTCGCCCGCGTTCCACTCCTCGAAGATCTTGCCGATCGCCGGGGCGTCCAGCCCGGCCACGTGCGTGAGCAGGTCGTACGCCTCGGCGATGAGCTGAATGTCGGCGTACTCGATGCCGTTGTGCACCATCTTGACGTAGTGCCCGGCGCCGTCCGGCCCGACGTGCACGCAGCAGGGGGTGTCGTCCACCTGCGCGGCGATGGTGGTGAAGATGTCCTCGACCTCGGCGTAGGCCGCGGGGTCGCCGCCGGGCATGATGCTCGGCCCGTTGAGCGCGCCCTCCTCGCCGCCGGACACCCCGACGCCCATGAACCGCAGCCCGCGCTCCGCGCAGGCCCGCGTGCGGCGGGTCGTGTCGGGGAAGTGCGAGTTGCCGCCGTCGATGATGATGTCGCCCTCGTCGAGCAGCGGGGAGATCTCCTCGATGACCGCGTCCACCGGGGCGCCGGCCTTCACCATGACGAGGATGCGGCGGGGCTTCTCCAGGGCGGCCACGAAGTCCTCGAGGCTGTCCGTGGCCGTGAACGCGCCCTCGTCGCCGTAGGCCTCCATGAACTCGCGGGTGCGCGCCGATGTCCGGTTGTGCACAGCGACCGGTGTGCCCCGCCGCGCGATGTTGCGGGCCAGGTTCGCCCCCATCACGGCCAGCCCGGTCACCCCGATGCGGCTCTTCGCGTCTGCCACGGTCATCGTTCTCCCTCAGTCAGCCCCTGGCGACGGTACCGCCGGAGCGGAGTGCCCGGCTCGTCGCCTCCACCACCACGACCATGCCCGCTGCCCCGGCATTCCGTCCGGGACGCGAACGCGGTGTGAACGGTCCTCGACGCGGTGTCAGAGCTGCGCCGCGATCGGCACGACCTCACGTCCGAGCAGCTTCAGCGGCTCCAGCTCCCACACCCGGGCGACCCGGCCGTGGACCTCACCGATGCCCAGCTCGGCGAAGCGGTGGAGCTGCTCGAGGATCGCGTCGACGTTCTCGCCCTTCTCCCCGGGGTCGAGGGGGAACATCACCGTCTTCTCGATCTCGTCGTACGGGCGGCCGAGCGCCTCGCAGTGCTCCCGCAGCACGTCGAGCTTGTGCTCGAGATCGGCGTTCGCGAACAGGTTGCAGGCCTGCGCGTACTGGGCGACCATCCGCAGTGTCTTCCGCTCCCCACCGCCGCCGATCAGGATGGGCGGGTGGGGGCGGCGCAGCGACTGCGGGGCGTTCAGCGTCCGCTCGAGCCGGTAGTGCTGCCCCTCGTACGGGCCGTCGGCGGGACCCCACATCTGCAGGCAGATCTGCAGGGCCTCCTCCAGGCGCTCGAACCGCTCGGCGGTGGGTGGGAACGGCAGCCCGAGGCCACGCGCCTCCTCGGCGTTCCAGCCGGCACCGATGCCGAGCCAGGCGCGTCCGCCGGAGAGCACGTCGACCGTGCTGACCAGCTTCGCCAGCATCCCGGGCTCCCGGTAGGTGGCGGCCGTGACCCAGGCCAGGAGCTGCACCTGCGACGTGCGCGCCGCGAGGAAGCCCAGCGTGGTGTAGGCCTCCAGCATGTCGTGCTCGGGCGGCCCGATCGTCCCGATCTGCCAGACGTGGTCCATGACGCTGATGCGCGCGAAGCCGACATCTTCGGCCGTCATGACGATCCGCGTCAGGTCGTCGGCGAGCCCGGGGGCTCCCGCCGGAAACGTGAGGTCTGCGAGGTGGAGACCGATATCCACGATGACTCCTCGGTGAACGCCGTCCGGGGCGTTCCCGACGCTAGTCCCCGTACGCGGTCCGGAGCCGGGCGAAGGTGACACGATCGGACCCCGGCTGACGGCGCCCAGGACGCGTGGTCAGAAGGCGGGCCAGGGGATGGCCGGGCCGTAGCCGGAGGGCTCGGGGTAGCAGGGGTCGGCCAGCAGCGCGTCCACCCGCGCCGACAGCGTGCGCATCTCACGGCGCGTGATGTGCTCGCCGAGCGTGTCGGAGAGCCCGTCGTCGAGCTCGGAACGCAGCCGCTCCATCGCCTCGACCACCCGGTCGGGAAGCCGCTTGCCCACCCAGCCCCACAACACGGTGCGGAGCTTCTCCTCGGTGTGCAGGCAGAGCCCGTGGTCGACGCCGTAGACGTTGCCGTCGACGCCCGCGAGGACGTGCCCGCCCTTGCGGTCGGCGTTGTTGGTGACCACGTCGAACGCCGCCATCGCCTGCAGCTCCGCGCTGTCGGCGTGCACGAGCACGGCGGGCTCGCCGTGGTCGCCGCGGGCCCGCAGCACCCTCAGCCACCCCGCCGGCACGTCCGACGGGTCACGCACGTCGACGAGCTCGCGCTCCTCGTCGGTGTCGACCCAGATCTGCACCATGCCCGGCCCGAACGGGCCCTCGCGCAGCACCGTCGGCGGCACGACGTGCAGCCCCGCGGCCTCGGACACCAGGTACGTCGCCACCTCGCGCCCGGCGAGCGTGCCGTCCGGGAAGTCCCAGAGCGGACGCTCGCCGCGCACCGGCTTGTAGACGCACTGCGCCTCGAGCCCGTTGCTGCTGATCGTGCCGAACAGGGTGGCGTTGGAGGCGTCGACGAGTCGTCCGGTGATCTCTATCCGGCCTCGCCGGAGCAGTTCCGGCACAGCCGGGTCACGAGGTTCCACGTGCGTCAGGTCGGTCTCTTCGTCAGTCCGCTACCGGGGACCGCTCGTGGTAGCCGTTGAGCCGCACGCACACGTGGCCCTCGGGGTCGAGCGGCTCGGCGCAGAGGGGGCACGGCGGCCGGCCGGCGGACACGACCCGCTCGGCGCGGTCGGCGAACGCGCGGGCCTGCACCGGCGAGAGGAACACGCGGAGCGCGTCGGGGCCCTCCTCGGTGTCGTCGAGGACGACGGACTCGTCGATCTCCTCATCGGTGACGGCGAGCAGCTCGACGACGATGGAGCGGGAGTCGGCGTCCCAGCCCAGGCCCATGGTGCCGACGCGGAACTCCTCCTCCAGCGGCACCGCGAGCGGGTCGAGGTCGTTGCCGCCCCCCTCGTCGGGTACCTCGTCGCCGAAGCGGCGAGCCACCTCCTGGAGCAACGCGCTGATGCGGTCGGCGAGTACCGACACCTGCTGTTTCTCCAGGAGGACGCTGATGGTGCGCGCGTCCTCGATGGCCTGCAGGTAGAAGGAGCGGTCGCCGGGTTCGCCAACGGTCCCGGCGACGAAGCGCTCGGGCTGGCGGAAGACATGGATGACGCGTGACATGGCGACATCGAGAGTAGGCCACGTCGGCGCGCTCGGCACGTCCTCGTGGGTCAGCCGCCGGTGCTCCCGCCCACCACCGCGTCGGAGCTGCGGGCGGCCGTTTTGCGCCGGCGCTTGGGCTTGGGCGGGATCAGCCCGGCCACGTCGCCGCCGAGGTCGTTCACACGCGCGACGAACGGGCGGGTGTCGGTGTAATGCACGACACTGATCGAGCTCGGGTCGACGACGATGCGCTGGAAGTTGTCCAGGTGGGTGGCCAGCGCATCGGCCAGCACCGCCTTGATCACGTCACCGTGGGTGCAGGCCAGCCAGACCGCGGTGGGCCCGTGCTCGGCGGCGATGCGCGCCCCGTGCCTGCGCACGGCGGCCACCGCGCGGGCCTGCATCCCCGCGAGGCCCTCGCCGCCGGGGAACACCGCGGCGGAGGGGTGCGCCTGCACCACCTTCCACAACGGCTCCTTGAAGAGCGTCTTCAGCTCGGCCCCGGTCCACGAGCCGTAGTCGACCTCCGCGAGCTCGGGCTCCGACACCGGTGTGAGCCCGCGGTCCTTCGCCAGCGGCGCGACCGTCTGCTCGCAGCGCACCATCGGCGAGCAGACGATCTCCGCCAGCGGCACGCCCGCCAGCCGGTCGACCATCTTCTGCGCCTGCGTCTGGCCGACCTCGTCCAGCTCCACGCCGGGGGTGCGGCCGGCGAGGACACCGGCGGCGTTGGCCGCCGACCGGCCGTGGCGGAGCAGGATCAGGGTGGTCACGATCAGCGAGCCTACGTGGAACAGCCGCCTGCTCTCAGGTGGCTGCGAGCCAACCGGCACTCAGCGCGACGAACAACACCGCGCCCAGCACCACCCGGTACCAGACGAACACGTAGATGCTGTGACGCTCCACATAGCGCAGCAGCCAGGCGATCGTCACGTAGCCGATGACGAACGCGATGACGGTGGCCACGGTCATCTGCAGCGGGCTGGGCCCGTCACCGGAGAACACGTCGGGGAGCTGGAACAGGCCGGACGCGACCACGGCCGGGATCGCGAGCAGGAACGAGTAGCGCACAGCCGCGGGCCGGGTGTAGCCGAGGAAGAGCCCGGCGGTGATCGTGCCGCCGGAGCGGGAGACCCCCGGGACCAGCGCCATCGCCTGCGCGAACCCGAGCAGCACGCCGTCCGTAACGCCCATGTGCTTCAGCTCGTAGCGCTGCTTGCCCAGCCGCTCGGCCAGGCCGAGCAGCAGCCCGAAGACGACGAGGGTGGTCGCGATGAGCCAGAGGTTGCGGGCCGCGGTCTGGATCTGGTCCTCCAGGAGCACCCCGAGCAGGCCGATCGGGATCGTGCCGATGATCACGAGCCACGCCATCCGGTAGTCCGGGGTATTGCGGACGGACGGGTCACGTAGGCCCTGGAACCAGGTGACGGCCAGGTGACCGATGTCCTTGGCGAAGTAGACGATCACGGCGGCCTCGGTGCCCAGCTGCGTCACTGCCGTGAACGCGGCACCGGCATCACGCCCGAAGAAAACCTCCGAGATGATCCTGAGGTGCGCTGACGAGGAGATCGGGAGGAACTCCGTCAAACCCTGCACAACACCGAGAACGAGCACTTCCAGCCAAGTCACGCGCGGGACCGTACCGACACCCTTCCGAGTCGCCCGCTTAGGCTCTTCCCGTGCGGCGGCGACGGGTCGGGGGCAGCGGACTGGAGGTGTCGCAGATCGGCCTCGGCACCATGACCTGGGGTGCCGACACCGATGTCGACGGCGCGGCCGCTCAGCTCGCCACGTTCGTCGACGCGGGCGGCACCCTCGTGGAGACCGCCGACGGCTACGGCGACGGCGCCGCCCAGGCGACGCTGGGCGAGGTGCTCACCTCCGCCGTGCCGCGCGACGACCTGGTCATCGCCGGCCGCGCCACGCTGCCCGGTGGCCCTCTCGGGGACGGTGCCGCCCGCGGCGCGCTGCTCGCGGCTCTCGACGCCACCCTCGCCCGCATCGGCATCGACCACCTGGACCTGTGGCAGCTGCCCGGCTTCGACGCCGACGTCCCGCTGGAGGAGACGCTCTCCGCGGTGCAGGTGGCCGTGATGGCCGGGAAGGCGCGCTACTGCGGGCTCGTCGCGCCCAAGGGGTGGCAGCTCGCCACGGTGGCCGAGCGCGGGCGCGCGCTGGGCAGCATCACGGTTCCGGTGTCGGCGCAGGTGGAGTACTCGCTGCTGGCCCGGGACGTCGAGGCCGAACTGCTCCCCGCCGCGCAGCACCACGGCGTCGGGCTGATGGCCTGGGCGCCGCTCGGCCGCGGCGTCCTCACCGGCAAGTACGCCGACGGCACCCCGGCCGACTCCCGCGCCGCGTCGCCCACGCTGGCGCCCTACGTGGAGGCGCGGCGCAACGAGCGCTCGGCCCGGATCGTGCAGGCGGTGCTCACGGCGGCCGACGGGCTGGGCACCTCCCCGCTCTCGGTCGCACTGGCCTGGGTGCGCGACCGGCCCGGGGTCGCCGCCGCCGTCGTGGGGGCCCGGGACGCCGCGCAGCTGTCGGCCTCGTTGGCCGCCGAGTCGGTGGTGCTGCCCGCGGAGATCCGCTCGGCGCTCGACGACGTGAGCGCGCCTGCATGACCGCTGCCGGGACCTGGCACGGCATCGCGGCCACGCCTATGGTGTGGGGAATTCCACCCGGTGTTCACCCCGACGTGGGGTGTCGGACGGACGAGCTGGCGGGAGGTGAGCCGGTGGAGCGAGGCGGCCCGACCGGCATGGTCGAGGAGGATTCGATCGACGGGGACTGGGAGTACCGCCCGGTCCAGCTACCCGGTGACGTGTCCCGGATGACCGCGGCGGTGCGACTGGCGATCCAGGCCGAGTTCGGTGGCTGGGAGCTCTCGCGCGTGCGGCTCTACCCGGGAGGCGTCCGCAAGGTGTGGCTGCGGCGGCGGCGCAGCTCGAGGATGCTCCCGGAGCTCTCGGTCTAGCCGGTTCAGGAAAGCCACTTTCCTGTACTGGGAGGGCCTGAAAGTGGCTTTCCTGAACCTCGGGAGTGCTTCCCTGGCTCGCTAGTGGTCCTTCCACGTCACGTCTTCGGGGGGCGGGGTGCCGCTCTTCGGGCCCGGTACCCCGCGGAAGGCGTACGGCGCGGGCTCGCGGCCGGGCTGGACGAACCAGCACTCCCCCGGCTCGCCGCGTTCGAGAACCGCCTCGATCGCGCCGGCGACGTCCTCCGCGCTGAGCAGCGGGAAGTCCCCGAACCGGTCCTTCGCCTTCGCGATCAGCGGGGTGTCGGCGAAGCCGGGGCACACCGCGTTCACCCGGATCCCCTCCGGCGCCAGCGTGGGCGCCGCGGAGCGGACGTACCCCACCACGGCGTGCTTCGTCATCGTGTAGAGCGCGTCGCCGGGCATGGCGACGAGCCCGGCCAGCGACGCCGTGGCGACGATGGTGCCCCCGCCCGCCCGGCGCAGCGCCGGCACGGCCGCCGTCAGCCCGAAGACCACGTGGTCGATGTTGACCCCGACGATCCGCCGGTACGCGGCCAGGTCGAGGTTCTCGATGCCCGACTGGCCCGCGGTGACGCCCGCGTTGAGCAGCACGATGTTGAGGCGGCCGAACGCGTCCTCGGCCACGTCGACGGCCATCGTCATCGTGTCCGGGTCCGACGCGTCGCCGGGCAGGGCGAGCCCGCCCACCTCCTCGGCGAGCGCCCGCGCCCCGGCCTCGTCCCGGTCGGCGACCGCGACGACGGACCCCGCGGCGGCGAGCCTGCGCACCGCGGCGGCGCCGATCCCCGACGCCCCTCCGGTGACCAGAGCCGCCTTGCCCGTCAGATCCATCAGCAGCTCCTCAGGAAGGTGTCGAGCACGCGCGCACCGAACTTCAGCGAGTCGACCGGCACCCGCTCGTCGATGCCGTGGAACAGGGAGGCGAAGTCCAGGTCCGGCGGGAGCCGCAGCGGGGCGAAGCCGTAGCAGTTCATGCCCAGGTCCTGGAACGACTTCGCGTCGGTCCCACCGGAGAGCATGTACGGCACGGTGACGGCGCCGGGGTCCTCGGTGCGCAGCGCGGCGGCCATCGCATCGGTGAGCGGACCACCGAACGGTGTCTCCACCGCCGGCAGGTTGGTCACCCACTCCCGGGTCACGTCCGGGCCGAGCAGCTCGTCCACCTCGCGGAGGAACGCCTCCTCTCGCCCCGGCAGGACGCGGCAGTCGACCACGGCCTCGGCCGACGAGGGGATGACGTTGGCCTTGTAGCCGGCCGAGAGCATCGTCGGGTTGGCGGTGTCGCGGATCGTGGCGCCGACGATCCGCGAGAGCGGCCCGAGCTTCGCGATCGCCCCCTCCAGGTCGTCCTCCGGGAACTCCAGCCCCGTGAGCTCGGCCATCTGCTCGAGGAACGCGCGGACGGTGTCGGTGAGCACCAGCGGGAACTTGTGGTTGCCCAGCCGGGCGACGGCTTCCGCGACCTTGGTGACGGCGTTGTCGTCGTGGAGGAACGACCCGTGGCCGGGCCTCCCGCGGGCCTGCAGCCGCATCCAGGCGATGCCCTTCTCGGCGGCCTCGATGAGATACACGCGCCGGTCCTCGGCGAGGGTCAGGGAGAACCCACCCACCTCACCGACGGCCTCGGTGCAGCCCTCGAACAGGTCGGGCCGGTTCGCGGCGAGCCACTGGGCCCCGAGCCGTCCGCCGGCCTCCTCGTCGGCCAGGAAGGCGAACACGATGTCCCGGGGCGGCACCACGCCGTCGCGCTTGAACCGGCGCGCGACCGCGATCGTCATCGCCACCATGTCCTTCATGTCCACGGCGCCGCGACCCCACACGTAGCCGTCCTGGACAGCGCCCGAGAACGGGTGCACCGACCACTCGGACGGGTCGGCCGGCACCACGTCGAGGTGCCCGTGCACGAGCAGCGCCCCCCGCTCCGGGTCGGCGCCCTTGAGCCGGCAGATCACGTTGTCGCGCCGCGGGCCGCCCGACTCGACCACCTCGACCTCGAACCCGACCTCGGTGAGCTTCGCCGCCACGTACTCCGCGGCCTCCCGCTCCCCGACCGTCGTGTCGGGGTCGGCGGTGTTGGTCGTGTCGATCCGGATGAGTTCCGAAGCCAGCTCGACGACCTCGTCCTCGGCTGCGATATCGCTGGTCACGCCGATCTTCCTACCACCGGAGGTCCCGGCGCGGAGCCTCGGCGCGCGTGAGCTATCCTCTTCCTCGCGCGACCGGGAGGTCACGCAGCTTGTCCGAGTGGCGGAATGGCAGACGCGCTAGCTTGAGGTGCTAGTGCCCTTTAACGGGCGTGGGGGTTCAAGTCCCCCCTCGGACACAAGATCAGGTACTGTCGAGTGGATTCCGCGGGATGGATCCACGTGCATGTCGCACCTTCATGCACCAGACGCAGCACCGCCTCCGTCTTCCCCGAACCGTCCGCCAGAACACGGCCGTCGCGGCCGACGTTCCCGCGATCCGGCGCTCCCCATCACCACCGCCTTGACCTTGTAGTTGCTGCAAGCCCCATGCTGGACGCCGTGGACTTCTCCATCGGCGAGTTCAGCGCCGTGTCCGGCCTGCCGCCGCAGACGCTGCGCTTCTACCACTCCCAGGGCCTGCTCGTACCGGCTTCGGTCGACGAGCAGACCGGGTACCGCTCGTATGGGATGCACCAGGTGGAGCAGGCCGTGCTCGTGACGACCCTGCGCCAGGCCGGTCTCGCTGTCCGCGACGTCCGACGGGCGCTCGACAACCTCGATCGCGCCGGGGCGATGCTGCACGACCATGCGGAGGCGGTGGAGCGCCGGCGCCGCCGCGAGGACCAGGCGATCGGCGAGGCCCGCAGTCTCCTCACGTCCTGGCCCGAGGTGCGCACCGATCGCTTCGCCGGCCAGGTTGTGCTGTCGGCCCCGGTGCCGCACGCCGAGGCCGGGACCCGGGAGGGCCACGTCGTCGACGAGCGGTGGTACGACTGGGACCGGGCGCACCGGTCGTTCCACGACACCGTGCGCCGGCTGCGCGGAGTGGCCGCCGCGCGCGGCCTGGAGCAAACCGGCACCGCCTGGAAGACCCCGGCCGCCGAGACGCCCCGACAGTCGGCCGACAGCATGACCGCGGACGGGCCGCACTGGCTCGCGAAGCTCCCGGTCCTCACCGCCGACGCCGACTCGGTGGCGGGCGCGCTGCCCCCGGGCGTCGAGGTCCAGTCCTGGCCCGGCCGGGACGAGCTCGGGATCCGCATGCCCGGACCGGCCACGACGGCGAAGTACAGCATGGCGCTCAGCCGGCTGGTCACCCACCACCTCGACGGCGTGTTCCCCGACCTGGGTCCTGGAGGGCCGCGGCTCGTCGTGCACGACGACGCGTTCGAACTGTTCGTGCGCTCGGTGCCGGTGGATGAGGAGGAGTTCCCGATGATCAAGGGGTTCGCGGGGGCGGACAGGTTCACCGACCGGGCCAAGCGCGTCGTCGCCCTGGCCCAGGACGAGGCCCGGATGCTCGACCACGACCACGTCGGCCCCGAGCACGTCCTGCTCGCCCTCCTGAGTGAGGGCAACGGGGTCGCCCCTCAGGTCCTCGAATCCCTCGGGATCACCCTTGAGGCTCTGCGCGAGCAGGTGGAGCGGATCGTCCGCCGGGGCCGGCGGGCGCCGAGCGGGGACGTCCCGCTCGGGCCGCGGGCCAGGGAGGTGCTGGAGCGCTCGCTGGACGAGGCCCAGCGGATCGGCCAGAGCTACGTCGGCACCGAGCACGTCCTGCTCAGCCTCGTGCGCGCGGGCGAGGGCGAGGGCGAGGGCGAGACGGTCGCAACGCAGGCCCTGGTCGGGCTGGGCGTCGACCCGGACCGCGTCAGCCGGGAGGTGCGGCAGCTGCTGACGACCTTCCGCTCCTAGCGTTCCGGCAATGGGATGCGGTGCGGGTGCCGATCCCGAAGCCCTCGGCGAGGTCTCCAGCTGCAGCAGGTTCGCTCAGTCACCGGTGACGTTGAGTGCTGCAGCCATGCGGTCGAGGAGGAGCTGTCGCTCCTGCTTCGTGGGTGCGAGGTCGGCGGCCCGCTCGAGTTCGGCGGCTGCTTCGTGACGGCGGCCGAGGCGGGTGAGGAGGTCGCCGCGGACGGCGCCCAGGAGGTGGTAGCCGGCCAATCTGCGGTCGGAGGTGAGTGGCTCGGTGGCGATGAGTGCGGCTTCGGGGCCGTCGACGTGGAGAACGGCGACGGTGCGGTTCAGCTCGACCACCGGTGAGGCGGTGATCTGGGCGAGCGCGTCGTAGAGCGCGAGGATCGTCACCCAGTCGGTCTCGGCGAAGCTGGGGGCGCGGGCGTGACAGGCGGAGATCGCGGCCTGCAGGCAGTAGGGCCCGAGCGGCCGGGCCAGCCCGAAAGCGCGGTCGAGCATGCCGAGGCCGTGGTCGATGAGGGTTCGGTCCCAGCGCCGGCGGTCCTGGAGCTCGAGCTGGATGGGGATGCCGTTCCCGTCGGTGCGGGTACGGAACCGCGAGGCCTGCAGTTCCATGAGTGCGACCAGGCCGAAGACCTCGGCCTCGGACGGCAGCAGCCCGGCCAGGACCCGTCCCATCCGCATGGCTTCGACCGCGAGGTCCGCGCGGACGACGCTCTCGCCGGAGGAGGCCGAGTAGCCCTCGTTGAACACCAGGTACAGCACCTCGAGAACGGCGTGGAGACGCCCAGGCAGTTCGTCGGCCGATGGTGCCTCGATCGGCACGCGGGCTCCGGCCAGCGTGCGCTTCGCGCGGGAGATCCGCTGGCCGATGGTCGATGAGGGAGCGAGGAACGCCCGGGCGATCTCGTCGGTGGTCAGGCCTCCGAACAGCCGCAGGGTCAGGGCGACCCGGGACTCGGGCGGCAGCACCGGGTGGCAGGTGGTGAACACCATGGTGAGCAGGTCGTCCGGGATCGGGTCGAGGGCCTCTGCGGCGACGTCGGGAAGCGCGCCGTCCTGCCCGGCGACGAGGAGCGGCGCCTTCGTGCGTGCCGTCTCCTCGCGCCGGGCCCGGTCGATCGCCTTGTGCCATGCCGTCGTCATCAACCACGCGCCCGGCCAGGGTGGCACCCCCTCGACGGGCCATTGCGCCAGGGCTGCGACGAACGCCTCGGAGGCGATGTCCTCGGCGATGTCGAGGTTTCCGATGCGCCGGGCGAGCGTGGCGATCAGCTGCGGCGCCTCGATCCGCCAGAGCGCGTCGACCGAATCCCGGAGTTCCACCGGTCAGCCGTGAGACGGGCTCGACTCGGTCGAGGCCCGGTCGTGCAGCTCCTCGCTGCGGGCGAGGGTCTCGCCGTCCACGGTTTCGGCGAAGTCGGCCATGTCGAACAGGGGCCGGATCTCCAGGACCTGCGTCTCGCCGTACGCGGCGTCGAACGGGCAACGCCTGGCCCACTCGACAGCCTCCGCCAGGGAGCTGACCTCCCAGATCCAGTAGCCGGCGATGACTTCCTTGGACTCGGTGAACGGGCCGTCGACGACCGAGGTCCCCGCGTTCGAGAACGCGACCCTCGCTCCGGCGCCGCTGGGCTGGAGGCCTTCGCCGCCGAGCATGATGCCGGCGTTGACCAGCTGCTCGTTGAAGGCCCGCATCTTCTCGAACATCTCCGTCGTCGGCTGTCCCTTGCCTTCGTCGGCACCATCGCCCTTGGTGATCACCATCACGCGCACAGGTGGTTCCTCCTACTTGTTGTGGCCGGCAGTGCGGCGCAGCAGATCGGCGATGAACGGGAGATCGGCGGACTCGCCCTCCCGGATGTCGACGACCTTGCGGTCGCCGGATCCGAGGGAGCGGAGCAGGCCCGGTACTGGTTCGACGTCCCCTGCGTCGAAGACCATGAACGAGACCTTAGCGGCGGCTACGTGCAGCACCGCGATGTTCCTCCCCTCCTGCACGAAATGCGGCTTGCCGTACTGAGGGACCTCCTCGACCTCCAGGCCACTGTGGACGGTCTCGCGCAGGGCGTTGCAGACCTCTGCCTGCCAGGGCTTCGTGCGGGCGATGTAGGCGGTGACGTCGGTGTTCATCTCGTTCTCCTTCACGCTGCGGTGACGCGGTAGGACAGCACGACCACACCGGACTCGAAGGTCGTGGTGCCGATGTGCTCGAGGCCGGTGCGGCTCTCGGGCCGGAACAGCGGCTCGCCACTGCCCTTGATGACGGGGTAGACCCAGACGCGGTACTCGTCGAGCAGCCCGGCTGTGGCCAGGGCGTCGGTCAGTCGACCGTTGCCCCAGATCAGGATGTCCTGGCCGACGCTCCGCTTCAGTCGCTCGACCGCTCCGAGGACGTCATCGCCGGCGATGACGGTGGTCGGACCCCAGGCCTCGACGTCCACCGGCTCCGAGGCGACGACGTACTTCTCGATCTTGTTGACATGGTCGGCGTACGGGTTGCCGCCCATGTGCGGCCACGCCTGGGCCATCCCGGCGTACGTCACCCGGCCGAGCAGGAGAGCATCCGCACCGAGAGTGAGATCCAGTGCGCACTGCTGGGCGCCGGGGTCGTTGTACGACAGCGACCACTCGTGCGGGTTGTCGATGAATCCGTCGAGCGTCGTGTAGGTCGAGGCGATGATGCGTCGCATGGGGGCTCCCTCTGCCGGGGGGCCGGTTGATCCGGCCCTCAACCCGTCCTTCGGGTGGCCCCACCGGATTTCGACGACCACTCCGAACTTTCTCGGGAAAAATCCGTGGCGGCCGAGCGTGCCCGCGCTGATACCGTGCCCGCGATCGCGACCCGGCCGGTGGAGGTGAGACCCATGCTCGTTGAACGCACGTGGGTGCTCCCCTCTCCGTCACGATCGGGCGACTGACGCAGGTGTCGCCAGGAGCGCCTCCCACCAGGCACTTCTGAGAGGGCACAACCTATGGACTCCGTGCATTTCAGCGCGGGCGCACCCCCGACCGTCGGCACGCACGCGGTGATCACCCGGTTCGACGACCTGCGGTGGCGGGCCGTGGAGGACGGCGTGGTGATCGGCCACAGCGAGGCATCCCGCCGACCCGACGGCCGCGTCTTCCTCAGCATCGACACCTGGCACGGCGCGGTCTTCGACCGGCTCGCGACCGCGATGCTGGCGGACCTGCCGAGCCCGCTGCACACGATGGTCGACGAGGCCGACCACGACCTGACGGCCCGCTGGGAGCGGGCAGGCCTCACCGTCCGGCGTCGGGAACAGGAGTACCTCGTCGCCACCGACCCGCTGGTCACCGGGCTCGACACCGCGCAGGCGCCGTCGGACGTGACGATCCTGGGCCTCGGTGCGGCGCGGGAGCCCGCGTTGCGCGAGGTCTACGAGGCGGTCCGCGCCGAGGTCGACGCCCGCGTGGGCTGGGACTCGATGCCGGTCGAGGTACCGGCCCGGCCGGACGGGGCTCCCATGGACCCGTCGATGTACGCGGTGGCCGAGGCTGGCGATCGGTACGTGGGGCTGGTCCGGGTGGTGGCCCGCCGCAGGCACGCGCGGATCGGGTTGGTCGCGGTCCGCGAGGGTCTGCGCCGCCGCGGCATCGCCCGGGCGATGCTGGCCGAGGTGCTGGGTGCGCTGCACCGTCGCGGGGTCGAGGCGGCGTCGGCCGAGGTGGACGAGCGCAACAGCGCGGCGGCGGCGCTGTTCGAGGGCATCGGTGCGCAGCGCGTGAGCAGCGCCGTGGAAATGGTGCGTGGCGTATGACGAAGGCAGCAGGAGCCATCGAGGTCGAGGGCACCGTCGTCGACTGCCTGCCCAACGCCACCTTCCGGGTGGAGCTCGAGAACGGGCACAAGGTGCTCGCGCACATCAGCGGGAAGATCCGGAAGCACTACATCAAGATCGTGCTGCTCGACCGGGTGCTCGTCGAGCTCAGCCCGTACGACCTGAACCGGGGCCGGATCGTGTTCCGGTACCGGACGTAGCGCCGGGTCAGATCGCGGTACCGGCGGCCGGGCGGACGCCGGTACCCGCGCGCTCGGCGTGTCAGCCGGATCACCTGCCGCTGCCGGCGAAGACCCGCGCCGCCGACGTGCCCAGCCCGACCGGTGCGAGCGGGAGACCGGACGGCGTGGTCGGCACGCGGCTGCGCTGCAGTTCGGCCTCCGTGTAGCGCGCACACCGGCGGTGCCACTCGAGGATGCCGGAGAGCCAGTCCTTCAGGCCGGCGACGTGGTCGACCAGGACGGCCCGGGTGGCGGCGTCGAGGGCGAGCTCGTCGAACATCGCCGGCAGGTCGTGCTCGACGAGCAGCTCGAACTCCTCCATCCGGGCCTTCATCAGCTCTGCCACGACCGCGGCGGCGCGGTTGCGGTCGACGCCCAGGAACGTCTCCACGACCTGCACCATGTTGTGCATCTCGCCCTCGTACTCGATCTCCTTCTGGTAGGAGAACAGGTCGTTGAGGAAGATCGCGTAGTCCTGGGCCGCGGTGTCCAGCTCGTGCATCACCCGGTGCTGGTGGACCTCGGACGCCACCGCTCCCCCACCGGCGAGCCGCCGCAGGAAGACCGGGCTCCCCGACGAGTACCAGCCCGGCCTGAACGTGCGCTTCATGGGGATCGACGACAAGGCGGTCGCGTCCTACCTGGTCAGCGCCTACTACTCGGTCGCCGTGATGGTCCCCGACGCGCTCGCCGTGCTCGAGGACGTCGAGGTCGGGCGCGAGGACTGACGCGGCGATGACGGTCACCGAGACGCCCGACGTCGCCGACGCGACGATGGCCACGAGCCTCCACACCGAGGCGGCACGCCGGCTTGCGACCACCACCAAGACCGCCCCTCAGATGCGGGGCATCACCCCGCGCTGGCTCCTGCGGATGCTGCCGTGGCAAGGGGTGAGCGGCGGCGCCTACCGGCTCAACCGCCGCCTGACGAGCGTCGTCGGCGACGGGCGCGTGACGTTCGCGCAGACCGGCTCCGCCGTCACGGTCATCCCCGCCGAGCTGCGGGAGATCGGGGCGCTGCGCGGCGTCACGGACGAGTCCACCCTGGCCGGCCTCGCCGGGCTGTTCACGCAGCGGGAGGTGCAGGCCGGGCAGGTCCTCGCCACGGCGGGGCAGCCGGTCGACGAGCTGGTGCTGGTGGCGCACGGCAAGATCAGAAGGCTCGGCGCCGGCCCCTACGGCGACCCGGCCGTGCTCGGGGTGCTCGCCGACGGTGACATCGCCGGTGCGGAGCTGCTCACCGGCCGCGACGCCGTCTGGCCTGCCACGCTCACGGCCGCCACCCGTGGCGTGGTGCTGGTGCTCGGCCGCGCCGCGCTCGACGGGTACCTCGGCGCCGCGGCCGGCCTGCGCGAGCACCTGGAGCGGAACGCGGCAGCGGCGCCCGCAGCGAACAGGTACGGCGAGGCGCCCGTCGAGATCGCGGCCGGCCACACGGGCGAGGCGGTGCTCCCGCGGACGTTCGTCGACTACGAGCTGCAGCCGCGCGAGTACGAGCTGAGCGTCGCGCAGGCGATGCTGCGGGTCCACACCCGCGTCGCCGACCTCTACAACAAGCCGCAGAACCAGACCGAGCAGCAGCTGCGGCTCACGATCCACGAGCTGCGCGAACGCGAGGAACTGGAGCTGCTCACCAACCCCGGCTTCGGGCTGCTGCACAACGTGGCGCTGGCCCAGCGGGTGCAGACCCGCAGCGGGCCACCCGGCCCCGGCGACATGGACGAGCTGCTGAGCAGGCGGCGCAGCACGGCGTTCTTCCTCGCGCACCCGAAGGCGATCGCCGCGTTCCACCGCGAGTGCAACCGCCGGGGCGTCTACCCGGCCCCGGTGCTCGTCGACGGCCGGCTGCACGCCGGGTGGCGCGGCGTGCCGGTGCTGCCGTCGGACAAGATCCCGATCGCCGCCGACGGCACCAGATCGATCCTGGAGATGCGGACCGGCGCCGACGACCAGGGCGTCATCGGGCTGCGGCCCGACGAGCTGCCGGACCAGCTGGAGCCGGGCGTCACGGTGCGCTTCACCGGCATCGACGAGCGCGCCGTGCTGACCTACCAGGTCAGCGCCTACCACTCGGTGGCGGTGCTGGTGCCGGACGCGCTGGGTGTCCTCGAGAACGTGCAGCTGGGCCGGTGACCACGGTCGGCTCCGGGGGCGCCGCGACGGAGGACACGGCCGGCCGGTCACCCACCGACACCGGACACCGGCCGGTCGCGGCCGTCCTCGCGGCGTGCCGCGACACCGTCACGCCCGCCCAGCGCGCCGCGATCGACTCGCTGCCCGGTTCGGTCCGGCACGTCGCGGGCTACCACCTGGGGTGGTGGGACGCCGACGGAACGCCCGTGCCCGACGGCGGCGGTAAGGCCGTCCGGCCCGCGCTCGCGCTGCTGTCGGCCGGCGTCGCCGGCGCCGGACAGGTCCAGGACGCCGTGCCGGCCGCGGTCGCCGTCGAGCTGGTGCACGACTTCTCGTTGCTGCACGACGACGTCATGGACCGCGACCCGACCCGCCGCCACCGCCCCACGGCGTGGTCCGTGTTCGGCATCGGTCCGGCGATCCTCGCGGGCGACGCGCTGCTGGCGCTGGCGGCCGACGTGCTCGCCGGTAGCGGGCACCCGGCGGCGGGGCAGGGCGTGCGCATGTTGACCACCACCGTCCAGGAGCTGGTGGAGGGCCAGATGTCCGATCTCGCGTTCGAGCGACGGACCGACGTCGGGCTGGCGGAGTGCCTCGACATGGCCGAGGCCAAGACGGGCTCCCTGCTGGGTTGTGCGTGCTCGCTCGGCGCGCTGTTCGGCGGCGGGCGCCCGGACGAGGTCGCCCGCCTGCGGCGCTTCGGGCGCGACATCGGGCTCGCGTTCCAGGTCGTGGACGATCTGCTGGGTATCTGGGGCGATCCGCGGACCACGGGCAAGCCGGCCGGCAGCGACCTGCGCCGCCGCAAGAAGTCGCTGCCGGTGATCGTCGCCCTCACCTCCGGCCGGCCGGCCGGCCGCGAGCTCGCCGCGCTCTACCGCGGCGACGCCGAGCTGTCCGACGCCGACGTGTCGAGGGCGGCCGCGCTCGTCGAGCACGCCGGCGGCCGCGCGTGGTGCCGGACGAAGGCCGACGCGCTCGTGGCGGATGCTCTCGACCTGCTCCCGGTCGGCGGGGACGGCACCGAACCGGCGGCCGTCAGCGACCTGCACGAGCTCGCCCGCCTGCTCGTCCGGCGAGACCGCTGAAGGGGATGCTCGGGCCAGTGTCGTTCGCGGGAAGGTCGGGTATGTGCTCGACGAGCAGCGCTTCGGTCGCTGTCGGCGGGAGGACATGCGGTGACCTGGACATTGTCCGAGGAGTTCGAGACTGATGGCGGAGTCATCCGGTGGGCACGGCTCGGCGACGGGCCGGATCCGATCGTCCTGGTGCACGGCACGCCCTACTCCTCGTTTCTCTGGCGAGACATCGCACCGGCACTCGCCCTGGAGCGCACCGTCTTCGTCTTCGACCATCTCGGCTACGGGCAGTCCGACCGGAAAGAGGGCCAGGACCTCACGCTGGCCACGCAGGCTCGCCGATTCGTGGAGCTGCTCGCCCACTGGGAGCTGAGCGCCCCCAGCGTCGTCGCCAACGACATCGGCGGCGCCATCGTCCTGCGCGCCCTGCTCCTCGACGGGGCCGCGTACCGCGACCTCACCATCTTCGACGCGGTCAGCGGCGGGGCGTGGGAACGGGGTCTGTTCGCGCTCATCCGCACCCACCCCGAGGTCTTCGACGAGCTCCCCGGCTACGCGCACGAGTCCCTCGTCACCAGCCACCTCGACAACGCGACCCACCTGGGGTTCCGTCCGGAGGTGCTCAAGGCCCACCTCGCCCCCTGGCTCGGGCCGGAAGGACAAGCGGCGTACTACCGGCAGTACCGCCAGCTCTCCGAGTCCGACACGAAACCCTATGAGGCCAAGCTCGCCGAGATCGCCGTGCCGGTGAAGCTGCTCTGGGGGCGCGAGGACCGCATCCTGCCCCCGGAGTACGGCACCTGGTTGCAGGAACGGATCCTCCACGCCGAGTTGCACTGGATCGACGATGCGGGCCACCTTCTGCAGGAGGACGCGCCCGCGCAGCTGCTCTCGCACCTGCTCGCCGGCTTCACCTCCGGACACGGCGAATGAGGCGAGTGGTCCGGATTCCCGTTCGTCAGAGCTGGATGTCGAACAGCTGCCGCGCGTTGCCGGCGGTGAACTTCTGCCGGTCCTCATCGCTCGCGAACTCGCCCAGGAACTGCGACAGGTCCGCCGCGGTCGGGTGCTGGAACGGGTAGTCGGTCGAGAACAGGAGCCGATCGATCGTGGTGACCTCGAGCGCGTGATGCAGGAGCGCGGGACTGAGCATGCCCGAGCACGTGAGGTGGATGTTCGATCGGATGGTGTCCGACACCGATCGCTGCAGCCCCGCGATGCGAGCCAGGCTGTTCGTCCGGTCGGACCAGAAGGGCAGGAGCTCGCCCCAGTGTCCGAGCACGATCTGCAGGTCGGGGTGACGGTCGAACGTGCCGCGGACGATCAGGCGCAGCGCCGCGACCGCCGCCTCGAGGTGCCACCCCCACCCGAACGTCGCGAGGCCGAGCTCGGTCATCTCGTCGAATCCGGAGTACGCGGCCTCGCGGACCGCGCGCGGTGGGATCTGGGGGTGGATGAAGATCGGCAGGCGGAGCGCCGCGGCGGCTGCGAACAGGTCGTCGTAACGGGGGTCGTCGAGTGCCGTCGCACCCGTACGGCCGTAGACCATGGCACCGACGAGCCCGAGCCCGGCCGCCCGCTCGAGCTCTCCGACGACGGCGCCCGGGTCGGCCATCGGCAGCGTGGCCATGGCGCGCAGGCGCGACGGGTGGCGCCGGACCGCCTCTGCCGCGATGTCGTTCGCTCTCCGGCTGAGCGCGACCGCGTCGGCAGGACGCAGCGGGCCCGTCGCCGGCGGAGCGAGGGAGATGACCTGGACGTCGATGCCCTGCTCGCCCATCGCTGCGATCCGGGCGTCGCCGATGTCCTCGAGCCGGACGCGGGCGTCGCCCAGCCCGTTGAGCGCCAGGCTGTCGTCCCGCTGCTCCTCCGGGAGGCCGTCGAGCGCCGCCGTCAGCTCCGGCGTGGTCCAGTGCTCCTCGATCGCGATAACGGTGATGACCGACCCCTTGCTCGCTGAACATCCGTCCAGCACAACACTAGCCGCGAGCGCAAATCATCTGCACCCCGTCATTGTCCCCACTCGTCCGCTCACAGTGCCGGCACGTGGTCGTCGAAATTCGACACAACGGACGAGGCTCACCAATGGCCGCCCCGCGTCCGGAACAATCACGAACAACCACTCCGGCAAGATCACGATCCGCGTTTCGAGGACTAGGATTCCGACATGATCACAACCGTTATTGCCGCCGGGCTGGCTGTCGCATCTGCCCTGGGTATCGCCGGTTCGCCGAATGATGTCTCCCCTGCCGATCGCGGCTTCATCGCGATGGTCGGCCAGGGTGGCCTGTTCGAGGTGATGGCCGGCCAGGCGGCCGCCGACCAGGGAGGCAGTCAGGACATCCGGGACCAGGGCGTGACCGAGGCCCATGATCATCTACTTGTCGGCGACAAGCTCACATCCATCGCCGCGGACGCCGGAATCCGGACCGGCGACAGACTGAACACGCAATTCCAGAAGGAGCTGACCGGGCTCAAGGCCTTGTCCGGGCCGGCCTTCGATGCCGCCTACCTGAGCGACATGAAGGCGATCCACGCCAAGGACGGAGCAGCCTTCGCCAAGGAGGCCGAGTCCAGTTCGAACCCGAAGCTGAAGGCTTTCGCCGCTGAGACCCACCGCATCGTCGAGCGGCATATCGGCGAGCTGAATGCGGTTGGTCCCGAGAAGTAGGCCGTCGCCTCTCCGCGATTCCCTTTCTCCGCAGCCGCCTCCTACGTCTCGGACTCGACCGGGACGGAGGAGGCGGCCGGCCCGGTGCCCCCGGCCGCGGCGGTCGGCATGCGCAACTGCCGGGCGTTCCGGCTGGCCAGCAGGGTGAGGCCGACCGCCAGCATCGGTACGGCGGCCATCGCAAAACCCCACCGGACGTCGATCGCGACCACCACGCCCATCAGCGCCAGCGACAGCGGCTCGAGCACCACCCGCGGCGCGTTGAGGATGCTGTTCACCCGGCCGAGCAGCTCGCCCGGCGTCCGGGTCTGGACGAACGTGGGCAGCGCGACGTCGGTGGAGTAGGCGACACCGATGCCGAGCACCACCAGCAGGGCGGCGGCGGCCCACGGGTTCGGCAGGAAGCCCAGTCCGGCGAAAGCGGCCCCCTCGCACAGGGTCACGCCGATGATCAGAATGCCCCAGCGGGCAGGGAGCCCGGTGATGCCGGCCCCCACCGTGCCGAGGAGCTGCCCGAGGCCCCAGGCGGACAGCAGCAGGCCGAGCGCCAGCGCACCCTGCGGGAAGGTACCGGCCAGCGCCGGCAGGCCCACCGCGAACAGCCCGCTGTAGCTCAGCGTCGCCGCGCTGATCAGCAGCAACACGACCCGGATCTCCCAGCTCCGCCCGGCGTACCGGAACCCGGAGACGATCTCGTCCCGGATCGCCGTCACCGACGTCGCCGCCTCGGCCGGGTCGCGCGGCGCACGCGGTGCGGCCCGCAGCGTCGCCGCCGCCACGAAGAAGGTGACGGCGTTGAGCAGGAACACCAGCGCCGGGCCGGCCCCGGCGACCGCGAGGCCACCCAGCACCGGACCGGCCAGCCGCGCCACCTGCTCGGCCAGGCCGACCAGCGCGTTGGCCCGCGGCAGGTCGCGCGCGGCCACCAGGGACGGCAGGATGCTCCCGCTGGCCGGCCAGAAGAACGCCTCGGCCGCGCCCATCACGGCGGCGAGCAGCAACAGCTGCCAGACCGCCACGTCGCCGATCGCGGCGACGAGGCCCAGCGCGCCCACCGCGGCCCCGCGGGTCAGGTGCGACACCAGCATCACCGTGCGCGGCGAGAACCGGTCGGTGATGGCGCCGCCGAGCAGCATCAGCACAGCCCGCGGGATCGCCTGCGCCAGCATCGCCCCGGCCAGGGCCACGGGCGAACCGGTCACCTGCAGCACCAGCCAGATGAAGGCGACGTCGAAGGCGCAGTCGCCGAGCATCGACAGACCCTCGCCGCCCCAGACCCACCGGAAAGCGCGGGAGCGCAGCGGGGCGACGATCCGCTCGCGCATCAGCAGTCCCCCACCCGGGCCCCGGCGACCGTGCTCACGCCGCACCCACACGGCTCGGGCGCGGTATCCGCCGGACCATCCGCACCTGTGATCGGATCAATTCGGAGAGCGAGCGTCCCAGGCGCACCCCCGACCGGCAACCGACATTGCAGGGACCGACATCGCAGGGTCGTGCCGTCAAAGGTGTACGGACTCGTATGAACCGGGGCAGCTCACGCATGGTCCCGTGCCCCCGGCTGCTGGTTTGGTCGAGATCGTGATCGCTCACGACCTGTTCTTTCTGAAGGAGAATCGTGTCGACTGACCTGCATGCCACCCAGGCCGCGGACACCGCTGATCCGTGGGAGCCGGCCCGGAGGGCTCGCGCGGTCCTCGCCGCGAACGCGGCGGCCACGGAGGAGCGCGGCAGACCCACGACGGAGAGCCTCGCCGCGGCGCGCGGGGTGGGCGCGTTCGCCGTGACCACCCCGGCCCGGTTCGGCGGGCTCGATGCCGACAACCGCACGATGGTGCGGGTGTTCGCGGAGCTGGGCGCCGGGTGCCCGTCGACGTCGTGGCTCGCGGCCGTGTCGGCGACCGCCAAATCGATGTTCACCGACTGGATGACCGCGGACGCCCAGAAGGCCTTCTACACCGATCCGCACGTGTCGATCAGCGGCACCGCCAAACCCGCCGGGCACGCCCGGACGGTCCCCGGCGGAACCCGTATCACCGGACGCTGGCCCTACGCCTCGGGCTGCCTGGACTCCCCCTGGACGATGGTGGGAGCAGCCGTGCTCGACGACGAGCCGGCCGGCCGGCCCCACCTGGTGCTGCTGCCCACCGACGAACTGACGATCGAACGCACCTGGGACGGGGTCACCGGCCTGCGGGGCACGGGCAGCCACACCCTCGTGGCCGACGACGTGTTCGTGCCGGACGCCTTCCTGATGGCCCCACCCCGAGGTCCGGACGGCACACCGCTCCCGCCTCCTGAGGCGCGCCGGGCGCAGGTCGCGCTGCACACCGTCTCCCCGCTGCTCGGCGCGGCGATGGGGGCGCTCGGTGTGGTCGAGCCCGTCATGACGGCCGACCGTCCGGTGTTCGGCACCGCCTACCGGCGCCGGACCGAGTCGCCGTCGGCACGCCGGATCTTCGCCGACGCCGCCCACCTCGTCCGCACCGCGGAACAACGCACGCTCGGCGTGGCCGACGTGCTGGACACCGCCGAGCGGGGCCACCCCGTCTCGCGCGTCGAGTTCGCCCACGCCCGGATGCAGCTGATGGCCGCGGTGCAGGACTGCCGGCTGGCGGTGGATAAGCTCCTCGACCTGAACGGCTCCAGCGCTTTCGCCCCGGGGTACCCGCTGGGCCGGTTCTGGCGCGATCTCGCGGTCGGCACCCGGCACGCCGCGGTCAGCCCCTGGGTGGCCGCCGACGACTACAGCCGTGTCCTCACCGACGACCGCGAGGACCCGACCACCGGACACTGACGCCTCGCAGCACGCCGGGGATGTCGATGGACAGCATCCAGGATGTGTTTGTCATCCGGCGCTCCAGGCTTCAGGCCAGTGCCGGGATGATCTCCTCGGCGATCAGGTCCAGGTGTTCGGGCTGGTCGTACAGCGGGGTGAACAGGATGAGCTCGGCGCCGGCCTCGATCACCTGGCGCACCGCGCGCACGCAGTCCTCCGGAGTACCGGCGATCGCGGCCGCTTCGACGGCGGGCGACAGGCCGCCGTACACCGCCGTCAGCTCGGCGTTGACCCGCTCCCGCGCCCGGCCGGCGTCGGCGTCGATGGCGATGTAGACGCGCTTGGCGATCTCGAAGTCCGGCCGTTCGGTCTGCGACCGGACGGACCGCACCTGGTCGGCGAACGTCACCGTCGGGACCGAGCCCGCACCGAAGAACCCGGTGCCCAGCTCGACGGCCCGCCGCAGCGCCGTGGGCCCGCTGCCGCCGAACCACAGCGGCGGGTGCGGCTTCTGGAACGGCCGGGGCGAGATGGTCGCGCCGGAGAGCTGCCAGAACTCGCCGTCGTGCTCGACGCCCTCCTCCGTCCAGAGCTGCTTGATCAGCTGGACGCCCTCGGTGAACCGGGCCAGGTACCGGTCGGGCCGCATGCCGAACGCCGCGTACGGCCGGTTCTTCCCACCCGAGCCGACCCCGACTTCCAGCCGTCCCCGGGACAGCTGGTCCAGGCTGCTCGTGCTCTTCGCCAGCTGCGCCGGAATGTGTTGCGTGGACACGAACACGGTGCAGCCCAGCCGGAGCGTGTCGGTGCACGCGGCGGCGAAGGTCATCACCTCCATCGGGCTGAGCAGCGGACGCGTGCCGAACACGGCCTCCTGCGTCCACGCGCTGTGAAACCCGGCCTCCTCCGCACGCACCAGGTACTCCCGGAAGGCACCCGGGTCGAACGAGCCATCCGAGTAGAATTGCGGAATCGCGATCGCATATCTCACAACGCCATCCTATCGATTCTGATCGCATTCCTCTTTGGGCGAGGATCGTCGCGGTCGGCACTCCCGGCACCACGGCCGGGCGGTGTCCCGGTGGGCATCAACTTCGCCCCGCACCGGACCACGTCGGAGGTGTCCGATGACCGTCATCGCGCGGCCGGCCATCGACAACGCGTGGTTCGAGGGCGACCCGGCCGTGCTGGTCGCGCCCGTCTGAGTGCTCGCCGCCTGCCACCGGCCGCCAGGCGCTACCATGGAACGGAGAACCGACCCTGGCGCACGCCGCTCGTCCGGCGACCGCCGGCCCTGTGCGTGGGTGATGCCGCAGCCGTCGACTGGTGGATGATCAGTGGCGACGCCTTCCCGTACGCGGGCGGCATCGATCTCCCACGGATCCGTGGGCCCGGGTCGCGTCTCGGAGGAGCCGCTTCGGCTCTCTCCCCGCGACGCCCATCGCCCGGCCGCAGTCCTGTGGCCGGCACGGCTGCCACGGCGACCGTGCCGGGCACCCCGAAGGAGGAGTTAGTGGCTCGACGAGGCCGGCCCCAGACGGGGGCTCGCCGTAGCGCCCCGCGCGACCGCCGTCGCGGCAGTGGCCCCGACGACGTCAACTCGGTGCTCGCGCGAGCCGTCCGGGAGGTCGAAGCCGCCCTCCGCAGCGGCCGGGTCACGCCCGCGACGCGCACGAAGTTCCAGGCCGTCGCGCTGCTGCTGCGCGATGAGCGCGCCCGGGTCCGGGCGGAGAACAGCAGCGACACGCACCGGGCCGAGCAGCTCAAGCGCCTCGACGGCATCGCGACGATCCTCGCGAGGAGCGCCGTCCGTGACTCCGCGCTCCTCGCGCTTCTCGCCGAGGACGCCGTCGTCTCCGACGAGGCCCGGTCGCTCAAGGTGGAGATGCTGCGGACCGCGGGCATAGAGCCCGCCGCCGACGACCTACCGCCCGCGGAGCCGCCGCCCGCCGCCATCGAGCCTCGCGTGATGCCGCGGTCGGTCATCTCGCGGCAACTGGCCAACCCGTTCCTCGCCCCTGACGCCTCCGCGGCCCGGCCGAGCGCCCCCCGCCGGACGCGGCTGGCCACGTGGGAGCTGATCGGCCCGCTGCTCAGCTCGTTCGAGCGCGCAGGCAGCGGCGCCCCGGCATGCATGGACCTCCCCGCGCCGATCTCCCGGTACACGCCTCGCGGCCTGGAGCTGATGCCCCACCAGGCTTCGGTGGTGGCCGCGGCCGCGGCGGGCCACCGGACCTTCCTGCTCGCCGACGAGCCCGGCCTGGGCAAGACCGCACAGGCGCTGCTCGCCGCGGAGGCCGCCAACGCCTACCCGCTGCTCGTCGTCGTGCCGAACGTCGTCAAGACGAACTGGGCGCGCGAGGCCGGGATGTGGACACCCCACCGCTCGGCCACCGTGATCCACGGCGACGGTGACTCGATCGACGGGTTCGCCGACATCCTCGTCGTCAACTACGAGGTGCTCGACCGCCACGTGGGATGGCTCGGCGACTTCGGCCTGCGCGGCATGGTCGTCGACGAGGCGCACTTCATCAAGAACAAGTCCTCGCAGCGCTCGCGGCACGTACTGGCGCTCTCCGAGCGCATCCGGTCCTTCACCGCGCGCCCGCTGCTGATGGCCCTCACCGGCACCCCGCTGATCAACGACATCGAGGACTTCCGGGCGATCTGGCAGTTCCTCGGCTGGATCGACGAGACCAAGCCGCTCGCCGAGCTGATGAACGCGCTCGACGAGACCGGCCTGACCCCCGCCGACCCCGGTTTCTACGCCGCGACGCGCCAGTGCGTGGTCGACCTCGGCATCGTCCGGCGTCGCAAGGTCGACGTGGCCGCCGACATCCCCGCCCGTCGCATCGCCGACCTCCCCGTCGAGCTGGACGGGCCGGTCGGCCGGTCGATCCGAGCGGCCGAACGCGACCTCGCTCTCCGGATGGTGTCGCGGTACGAGGAGGCACTGGCCGGCCGCCGGGCCGGTGCCGTGGTCGAGGGCATCGACCACGCACTCGTGCGCCAGGTGGCCAAGTGGGAGCAGAAGGACGCGACCACCTCGACGACCGGCGAGAACGTCTTCAGCATGATGCGGCGCATCGGCCGGGCGAAGGCCGGTCTCGCCGCCGACTACGCGGCCCAGCTCGCGCGCAGCGCGGGCAAGGTGGTCTTCTTCGCCAAGCACGTCGACGTGATGGACGTCGCCGAGGAGACGTTCGCCAAGCAGGGGGTCCGCTTCTCGTCGATCCGAGGCGACCAGACCCCCGCGGTGCGGCAACGGAACATCGACTCCTTCGTCAATGACCCCGACGTGGCCGTCGCGGTCTGTTCGCTGACCGCAGCCGGCGTGGGCCTCAACCTGCAGGTCGCCTCCAACCTCGTGCTCGCCGAGCTCTCCTGGACCGCCGCCGAGCAGACGCAGGCCATCGACCGCAGCCACCGCATCGGGCAGGCGCAGCCCGTCACCGCGTGGCGCATCATCGCCGCGCAGACGATCGACGCCCGGATCGCCGAGCTGATCGACAGCAAGGCCGGCCTCGCCGCCCAGGCGCTCGACGGCTCGGAGGAGGAGGTCGGGTCGTCGGCCGACGTGCAGCACGAGGCGCTCGTCGCGTTGCTGACCGACGCGCTGTCGGAGGTCTCCGACGCACCCCAGGAGCTCACCGGCTGAGCGGCGGCCGGTGGGGCGGCATATGCAGGTACGTCTGCGGTTCATCGACGCCGTACCTGCCACGGCCATGCCGAGAAGACCTTCACCGGGCCCGGAATAACTGCCCGGCATCTCCTGTCAGCGGGGGTAGGCAGGAGATGCGGGCGCGCGCCCCCTGTCTCCGGGAACGGCCGCCGGCCGGCCGAAGGCAGGAGAAGAGCAATGAGTCTTTCCGGCAAGACAGTCATCGTCACCGGTGGGGCCTCGGGAATCGGAGCCGTCTACTCGGCCGCGCTCGTCCGGGAAGGCGCCGTCGTCTACATCGCCGACATCACCGACGGAACCTCGCTCGAGGCTGAGCTCTCCCAGGGGGAACCAGGTCGAGCCATTTTCGTCCGCACCGATGTCGGCGACGAGGAGTCCGTCCGCGCGCTGGTCGGCACCGTCATCACGGAACACGGCCGGATCGATGTTCTGATCAACAACGCGGCGCTCTTCGCCACTCTCGAACCGACCCCGTACGACCAGATCGACCTCGCCCTGTGGGACCGGGTGATGCGGGTCAACCTCGCCGGCGCCTTCCTCCTGTGCAAACACGTGGGGCCGCACATGGCGGCGCGGGGAGCGGGCCGGATCGTCAACATCGGTTCCGGTACGAGCATCAAGGGACACCCAGGAATGCTCCACTACGCGGCGTCGAAAGGCGCGATCACGGCGCTGACCCGGACACTGGCGCGCGAACTCGGCGAGCACGGCGTCGTGGTGAACATGCTCTCCCCCGGCTTCACCCTCTCCGACACCGTCGTCAAGGACAACCCTGGCCTGGTCGACGTGGCGAGAGCAGGTGTCGCCACCCGCTCGATACACCGTGACATGTATCCCGACGATCTGGTCGGCGCACTCCTCTTCCTGGCCTCCGAAGCGAGCGGCGGTTTTCTCACCGGCCAGACGCTGCTGGTCGACGGCGGGCAGCTCAACACCTGAGAGTTTTGGGCTACGGCCGTCTCGGCGAGAAGGCATCGATTCACGAGCTCATCCCGCCAATTCCCCATGTGACCGACAGGAGAGGTGACGGACGTGCCCTACATCGACCCACCCACCGACGCCGCACTCGACCCGGCGGCTCGCGCCCAACTGGACGCGTTCGCCGAGGACCACGGCCATTTCGCCGCGGTCCGCGCGATATTCGCCCACTTCCCGGCCGCGTTGGCCGCACTGGACAACCAGTACAGGCTGATCATGGGCTACGGCGCCCTTGACCGCTGGGTACGGGAAGCCGTGTTCGCGGTCTGCGCCGACGCGCGCGGTGACAACTATCTCGCGGAGGCACTGTTCGCAGAGGCCGTCCGCCACGGCGCAGAAACCGAGCGGCTGAACAGCTTCCTGACCCGGACGCCTGACACCGCGGTAGCGGACGACGGGGTCGGCGAACTGATCCGCTTCAGCCGCAAGATGGCCCTGGAGCCCTACAAGTCCGTGGAACGCGACGTCCGGGCCCTGTACGAAGCCGGCTGGTCGGACGCCCACCTCCTCGAAGTCCTCACCGTCGTCTCACTGTCCGCCTACATGGACATCATGACCCTGTCCGTCCACCTGGGACAGGCCGAAGCACCGAGCGGACATCACTGAACCCCAGGAGGCCGGACATGGCTTTGATCGACTACCCCGATCTGCACACGCTGGACCCGGAGAACCGCCGAGCGATCGACCGCTTCACGGAAGAACAAGGCCGACCGACCCTGCTGCGGATGATGCTCGCCTACTCCCCGCCCGCCCAGGAGGCGATGGACAGCCTCTACCACCCGGTCGTGGAGAACGGCAGGCTCTCTCGCCGGTTGAAGGAATCCCTTTTCGTCGCGGCGAGCGACGCACGCAAGTGCGCATACTGCGCGGGCGGCCATTCCCGTTTCCTGGTCAACGAGTTCGGCTACAGCGAAGACGCGGTACGCGCCATGCGCGGCGGCACGGAGTCGGAAGCATGGACCGACGCCGAACTCGCACTGGTGCGGGTCGTCCGCTCGGCCGCAGCGGAACCGGGATCGGTGACCGAGGACGACTTCGCCGCCCTGCGCGGCGCCGGCTGGTCCGACGCAGAGATCGTCGAGGGCCTGATCATGGCCTGCCACGCGGGCTGGACGAACACGGTCGCCCAAGCCCTGCATCTCGAAGACGACCTGGTCACGCCGGAGTTCGACGGCTACTTCTGACTCGCCGCCCATGTTTCCCTGCTCCACATCACGATGCCGCCGCCTGCGTTACTTCCTCAGGCATCCGAACCACAGGAAAGAGCCCATGAAAATCCATGAACTCGGCCATGTCGTGCTCTTCGTCAAGAGCCTGGCACGTTCTGCACACTTCTACCGGGATGTGCTCGGCTTCGAGGCCCTCGAGACACCCGAGCACATGCGTGGCAAGGTGATGGCGTTCTCCTCGGGCCGCACGCACCACGAGCTTCTCCTCATCGAGGTCGGCAAGAACGCGCCCCATCCCGGAAACGGCCACCGTGCCGGGCTCTACCACATCGGCCTCAAGGTGGGCGACAACGACGAGGAACTGGCCGCTGCCTGGGAGCACCTCAAGCGCGAAGGCGTTTCCGTGCTCGGCACCGCCGACCACACGGTGACACACAGCCTCTATCTCCACGACCCCGACGGGAACGAGATCGAGCTCTACGTCGACATGCCCGGATCGGACTGGACCGACGTGGAGCAGGTACTGGCACCGACTCGCGCACTGCGCCTCTGATATTCGTCCTTTCCAGGCGGGAATACGGACCGCCCTTTCCCTGTCCACCGGGTGTGCGGCTGAGCGGAAAGTTCCGGCGAAGTCCCGGCAATGACCGGAAGACCACGATGGACATCACGAAAGAGAAGAAGAGCATGGACGGATCAGTGCAGACCCTCGACCTCGACGGCCTCAAGGTGCACATCTACACCCCGCCGGACGAGTCCTTCCTGGTGAACTCGACCATCCTCGAGCTCGCCGACCGGCTCATCGTCGTCGACGGTCAGATCTTCCAGCGGTTCGCCCGCGAGGTCGGCGACGTGATCGACGGGCTGGGCAAGCCGGTCGACCGGTTCGTCCTGACCCACAACCACCCCGACCACTACTCGGGCTTCCAGCATCTGACCGAGCGCTTCCCCGGCGTCCAACTCGCCACGACGGCCTCGGTGCGCGACTACCTGGTGCGGCTGGGCCAGCAGGTCCTCGACATCCGCCGGGCGATGTTCGGGGACGAGATCGCCTCGCGGATCGTCATCCCGGACGCGGTCATCGTTCCCGGTGAGCTGGTCATCAGCGGGGTGCGGTTCCTCTTCCAGGAGTTCCACGACACCGAGGCCGAGTTCACGCTGACGATCACCCTGCCCGACCACGGCGTCGCACTGGTCGCCGACCTGCTGGCGGGGAAACACAACCACCTGTTCACCGTCCAGCCGCAGTTCGACCGATGGATCGCCGCGCTGGGCAAGATCCGGAACGACGTGGCCAGGTTCGGTCTCACGACCCTGATCGTCGGTCACGGCGCACCGATCGACCCCGAGGCGGTGCCCGCGAACATCGCCTACCTCACGACCGTGAAGGCCGCCTACGACTCGTCGGGCACGGCGGAGGACTTCGTCGCCGCGGTCAGCGCGAGCCTGCCCGATCGCTCACCGGAGGGCTGGCTGAGTTTCTCCAGCCAGATGCTGTACGGGCACGTAGCCCCGTAACCAGGCCCGGCCGCACCACCGTCGAGACGAAAGGTGAACGGAAATGCTGAGTTTCGGGACCGCGCAGCGGCTGGCCAACGCCGTGCTGGCGGAGGGTGAGCGCCGGAACAGCTCCGCGCTGACCGTCGCCGTGCTGGACTCCGGAGGCCATCAGATCGTCCTCTACCGGCAGGACGGCGCGGGCTTCGTCCGGCCTCAGATCGCGATCGGCAAGGCCTGGGGCGCCCTCGGTCTGGGCTTCAGCTCGCGGGGTATCGCCAATGTGGCGGCGCGGGTGCCGGCCTTCTTCGACGCGCTCGCCGTCGCCGCCGAGGGCCGGATGTTCCCCGCAGCAGGCGGGGTGCTGCTCAGAACCCGCGCGGACGGCATCATCGGCGCTGTCGGCGTCAGCGGCGACAACTCCGACGTCGACGAGGCCTGCGCCATCGTCGCCGCGCATGAGGTCGGCCTCGAACCCGAGCCGCTCGAGCCATCCGCGTAGCCCCCGGTCGACCGGCTCCTGGAATAAAGCCGGCCACGAGCCGGTCGACCGGTCACGGGGTGTCCGACGGCATGAGGGGCTGATGTGATGAGCGAGTCCGCATCGACGGCGAGGACCACGCCGGTGGAGTACGCGCAGGAGGCGTTCGGCTACAAGCCGTCACTGTTCTCGACGGCGTACCGCATGACGCACAACTCAGCCGACGCCGAGGATCTCGTGCAGGAGACCTACCTCAGAGCACACAAGAACTGTTCGAGCTTCCGCGGCACGTACTTGCGGGCCTGGCTCACCCGTATCCTCACGAACACCTTCATCAACACCTATCACGCCCGGAAGCTGCGGCCCGAAGAGCTGGGACTCGACGGGCTCGAGACCCAGCTCGACAACTCCCCCGAAATGCCGGGAATCGGGCGCGACCCCGCCGAGGAAGTCCTCGCCCGCTACCCCGACGACGACCTCAAGGCGGCGCTGACGTCGTTGCCGCTGCCCTATCTCCGGGTGGTCCTCCTGGCCGATGTCGAGGGTTATTCCTACAAGGAGATCGCCGCGATCGCGGGGATCCCCATCGGCACGGTGATGAGCAGGCTGCACCGCGGACGGCAGGCACTGCGGCAGACCCTGCTCGACGCGGGCGTCACGCCTCCCTCGTAAGCGTTCCGGTCCAGATGTCGCGCTTCAGGCATCCGGGCTGGTCGACGGCGTGCCGCCGGCCCAGGGACGGGCGCGGCGGCGGTAGTGCTAGATCGGGTCCAGGATTCGCTGCAGGAACTGCCGGGTGCGCGCGTGGGACGGCTCGCCCAGCACCTGCGCAGGTGGCCCCGACTCCAGCACCACCCCGCCGTCGATGAACAGCACCTGGTCGGCCACCTGCTGGGCGAACCGGATCTCGTGGGTGACGATCACCATCGTCCAGCCGTCCGCGGCCAGGTCCTTGATCACCCGGAGCACGTCGCCGACGAGCTCCGGGTCGAGCGCCGAGGTCGGCTCATCGAAGAGCATCAGCGTGGGCCGGAGGGCGAGTGCCCGGGCGATCCCGACCCGTTGCTGCTGGCCGCCGGAGAGCTGGTACGGGTACTGGTCGGCCTTCTCCCCCAGCCCGACCTGTTCCAGCAACACCTTCGCGTCCTCGATCGCCTCGGCCTTGGGCCGCTTCTGCACGATCACCGGGCCCTCGATGACGTTCTGCAGCACCGTCCGGTGCGGGAACAGGTTGTGCGACTGGAAGACCATGCCGCTCTGGGCGCGGAACCGGGCGAGCGTCGCGCGGTCGACGGGCTGGGCGAAGTCGACCGAGACGGATCCGATGTCGATCACGCCGGCGTCGGCCCGGTCCAGGGCGTTGAGCGTCCGCAGCATCGTGGTCTTGCCCGAGCCCGACGACCCGATCACCGCGGTGACCGTGCCCGCCGGCACGTCGAACGAGATGTCGCGCAGGACCTGCAGGTCACCGAACGACTTGCGCAGACCCCGCACGGTCAGCAGGTCGGTCATCGCGCCACGTACCTCTCCAGTCGCGCTTCCACCCGGTTCTGCACGGACGACAGGGCCAGGCAGATGATCCAGTAGTAGACGGCGGCGACCCCGTAGAGCGCGAAGAAGTCGAACGTCGGCGCCGCCGCCAGCTGGGCGACCCGCAGCAGCTCGGTGACCAGGATGGTCGAGGCCAGCGAGGTGTCCTTGACCAGCGAGATCAGCGTGTTGGACAGCGGTGGCACCGCGGTGCGCGCCGCCTGCGGGAGGATCACCCGCTGCAGCGTCGTCGCGTAACCCATGCCGATGGTCTGCGCCGCCTCCCACTGGCCCTTCGGGATGCTCAGGATCGCCGCCCGGATCACCTCGGCCGCATAACCCCCGACGTTGAGGCTGAACGCGATCACCGCCGACGGGAACGGGTCGATCACCAGTCCGAGCTGCGGCAGCGCGTAGAACACGATGAACAGCTGGACCAGCAGCGGTGTGCCGCGGATGACGGAGATGTAGGCGCGGGCCAGCGCCGACAGCGGCACGACCTTCGAGATCCGGGCCAGCGCGACGAACAGCGCGAGCACCAGTCCGAGCGCGAAGCTGATCGCCGTCAGCGGGAGCGTCTGGGTGACGGTGGCGACCAGCATCGGCCACAGGTTGCGCCCGATCAGCGCCCAGGTCGAGGCATCCAACTACTGCCCACTCACGTCGGAACCGAAGTACTTCTCCGAGATCCGTGCGAGCGTGCCGTCCGCGCGCAGCTCGTCCAGGGCGCGGTTGACCTCGGGGACCAGACCGCTGTCCTTGCGCGCCGCGAACGCCTGCTCGCTGGTGTCGCCGGTACTCCCGGCGACCTTCACGCCGGTGTCGCCGGTGGTCTTCTGGTACTCGCCCACCGCGAGGGTGTCGTTCACCGTGGCGTCGACCCGGCCGTCCTTGAGCAGCCGGACGGCCTGCACGAAGCCCTCGACGGCCTCCACGTCCGCCCCGGCCCCGCGGGCGACGTCGGCCCAGTTGCTGGTCGCGGACTGCGCGGTCGTCCTGCCTCGCAGGTCGGCGAGGCTGGTGATGCCGGTGTTGTCGGCGCGCGTGACGATCACGCCCTCGGACACCGTGTAGGGCTCGGAGAGGTCGTACTCGGCCCTGCGCTCGTCGGTGATCGTCACCTGGTTGGCGACCAGGTCGAAGCGCTTCGACTCCAGCCCGGCGAAGATCGCGTCCCACGGGGTCTGCACGAACTCGACGGTGCGCCCGAGCTTCGCCCCGACGGCCTGGGCGACCTCGACGTCGTACCCGGTGAGCTTGCCGTCGGGGCCCTGGAAGCTGAACGGGCTGTACGTGCCCTCGGTCCCGACCCGCAGTGTGGTGGCGTCGGAGCCGCCGCTGCAGCCGACGATCATGACGGCGGACAGCAGCACGACGGCTGCGGCGAGCAACGTGCGGCGCACGGGATTCTCCTTCGGATGGGGCACGAGTGGCGCCCGGGATACCGCGGACAACGGCAGCGAGCAGCCCGGCCAAGGCGGCGAACGGTATTTTTCCACGTCGCCGCCGACCGACCGCAGCAGTGCCTGCGTTGATCCCGTCGCCCGCTCGTCGTCCGGGAGGTTCAGGGGACCGCGGCGACGATCTTGCCGGGCTGGGCAGCCCGACGGTCCGGCGTGACGAGGGTTTCGCAGTCCATCAGAACGCGGCTCACCTTCGGCGGTAGTGGTCGCGCACCAGCAGCGCGGCGAGCGCGAGGGCGATCACGCCGAACGTCGCCCCGACGGCGACCGGCAGCGACGAGAGCGACGAGATGCCGTTGGCCGCGACGGCGACGACCAGGAGCACCCACAGGAGAGGGCGCGGGAGGCCGCGAGCCGGAGCAGCACTGGCCTCGCTGGGCGTACCGGGGGTGGCGGGATCGCTGGTCATGGGAGGCGCCTCTCGTCGTGGGGGACGGTGTCCCCGTTGCTGTCCGATGTGGTCCAGCCTGTCCGCCGCGCCCCCGGGACACATCGGTCCGAGGTACCCAGTTCCCCGTCGCCAACTTTCGATGGAGGCGGGCGGGTAGCCGGTAGCGTTCACGCGCCGTACCGGATGATCACGGACGGCGCCACCCGGCGACGACGAGCAGCACCGCGGAGGCCGACCGTGTCCCGACCCGCGCAGGCACCACGCCCGCGTGCCCCGCTCCGGCCGGTGCCCGCCACGGTGTGCGGGCTGGTCTCGATCTGCCTGCTGTTCGCGCTGCCGGTCGCCACGGCGGCCGAGCCGGACGCCGGTCTGCTGCCCGGTCTCGGCAGTGTCGGCTGGTGGACGGTGGTCGTCGTCCTGGTGCTGCAGGCCCTGGCGGTGGCGTGGGTCGGCCGGTTCCCGACGACGGTCCTACCGGGGCTGGCCGCCGTGCCGCTGGTGCTGGTCTGGGCGGTCCCGGGTGGGGCGTTCAGCCTGACCGCCGTCGCCGAGCTGGCCGGGGTGTTCCTCGCCGTCGTCGCCCGCCCGCTCCGCCGCCTGTGGGTCGCGCTGGCGGTCACCGCGCTGCTGCTGGCGACCGCGCAGTTCCTCAACGAGGTCCGCAGCGGCACACCGGACATCGGCACGACGGTCGCCGCCGCGCTGTTGCAGGGGCTCGTCGTCGTCGGGCTGCCGCTGCTGTTCGGCCTGGTGGTCGCCGCTCAGCGCGACGCCCGCGAAGCCCGTCGCCACGAGGTGCAGGCGCTGCGGCGGGAGCAGGACGCGCTGCTGCAGGCCGCGGTGTCGCGCGAGCGCATGGCGATGTCGCGGGAGCTGCACGACATCGCCGCCCACCACATGTCCGGTATCGCGCTGATGGCCGCGGCGATGGACCGGCAGATCGACTCCGACCCCGCCACGGCGAAACAGTCGGCGCGCCAGGTCCGCGAGCAGAGCAGGGCCGTCCTGGACGACCTGCGGCGGCTGGTCGGCCTGCTGCGCGAGGACGCCGACGCCACCCGGCCCGTGGAGAGCCTCGACGCCGTGGTCGCGCTCGTCGAGGCCCGCCGGCAGACGGGATCCGAGATCGACCTGGTCGTGCCCGACCGGGGCACCGGGTCCGGCACGGGTGTGGGCCCGCTCGCTCAGCTCGTCGCCTACCGGATGGTGCAGGAGTCGCTGGCCAACGCCGCGGCGCACGCGCCGGGTGCCCGGTGCACGGTCGAGATCAGCGACCCGCAGGACCGCCGGCTCACGATCACCGTGCGCAACGGCGCTCCCGCCGGACCCGACCCGGGACCCGGCGGTGGGTTCGGACTGGTCGGGATGGCCGAGCGGGCCCAGCTGGTGGGCGCCGACCTCACCTACGGCGCCACCCCGGACGGCGGCTGGGAGGTACGCCTGACGCTCCCGGTCGACGACATGATCAGTACGATGCGCGCGCCCGCGCCGCTCCCGGAGGACCCTGCATGATCCGCGTGCTCATCGCCGACGACCAGCACCTGGTGCGCGCCGGCCTGTCCGCGTTGCTGGGCGCCGAGGCCGACATCGAGGTGGTCGGCGTGGCCCGGGACGGGACCGAGGCGCTGACGCTGGCCCGTGACCTGGTGCCCGACGTCGCCTGCCTCGACATCCGGATGCCCGGCCGCAACGGGATCGAGGTGGCCCGCGAGCTGTGCGCCCCCGACGCCGATCCGCAGGTGCCGGTCCTCGTTCTGACGACGTTCGACCTCGACGACTACGTCTTCGGAGCGCTGGAGGCCGGTGCGTCGGGGTTCCTGCTCAAGGACGCGCCGCCGGAGGCGATCGTCCACGCCGTCCGCCAGGTCGCCGCCGGTCAGGGCACCATCGACCAGACGCTCACCCGGCGCATCCTGCAGGAGTTCGTCCACCGCCGTCGCCTGCAGCCGGTGGCCGGCCGGTCCGTCGAGGCCCTGCTCACCCCCCGGGAGCACGAGATCCTGCTGCTGCTCGCCCAGGGCATGTCGAACGACGAGATCGCCCGCACCCTCGTCGTCGAGGTGTCGACGGTGAAGTCGCACCTGGCGCGGATGCTGCCCAAGCTCGGTGTGCAGTCCCGGCTGCAGGCGGTCGTCTGGGCCTACCAGAACCACGTCGTCGCCGTCCCCGGGCCGAGCGCCTGAGTCCGGCGCCCGACCCGGGGGACCGTCGCCTCAGTCGGCATCGGGCGCCCGGTACCCGAGGCGCCCACGGGTCCCGACCAGTACCAGCACGGCGGCCACGGCCGCACCGCTCGCCATGGCCTGCTGGGCCCGGTCGATGTCGATGGTCGGGAAGACGTCCGACCACACGATCGAGGCGAAGTTGTTCACGCTGACGTGCAGCAGCATCGCCAGCGGCAGGCTCTCGCCGGTGCGGTTGAACACCCAGGTCATGACGATGTTGAAGGCGACGCAGAACGCGGCGAAGACCACCGGGCGGGTCCAGTCCGCGTCCGGCCAGCCGCCCCACTCGGTGAGGAACAGCGGCAGGTGCCAGACCGCCCAGAGCGGCCCCAGGATCATGGTGCCGGCCAGCGGTCCGAAGCGGCGCTGCATGCGGGGCAGCGCGAAGTCGCGCCAGCCCGGCTCCTCGGCGAGTCCGGTCGTGACCATCTGGATGATCAGGCCGGGGACGTAGGCGGCGACCACCATCACCGACGGCGCGGTGATCTGGCCGCCGGAGAAGGCGTAGCCGGAGGCGAGCATGAACGCGGGGACCCCGAGCAGGGTGATCGCGTACCAGTGCCACCGGACTCGCCAGCGCCACATCCGGCCGAGCCAGCGCCGCAACCCGGGCCGCCCGTCGGCGACGGCGGTGACGAACAGCGCCGAGGCGATCGGGCCGAGGTAGGCGCCGGGCAGCACCCCCAGGAGCTGGCTGGCGCCCAGAGCGTCGGGGTAGCGGTAGCTCCAGATCCCGAGCCCGTTCTGCGACAGGATGTAGGGCAACCAGGCCAGCCAGCTCATCAGGTTGGCGAGCACGAAGAAGCTGAGCAACGGGTGCCGGCGCACCGGCCCGAGCACTCCCCCGTCCCGCGCGGGCGCTCGTGGCGGCGCGCCGCGCAGCGTCCCGCGGTCGGTCTCCGGTGTGCTCCTGTCCGAGATCGTCATGTACCGAAGTCTGTGATCCGGCCGGGCCCGTCACGAGATGCGAAGGATCGAAGATCCCCGATGCCATCGAAAGGTGCAGGAGGGTCGCTAGCGGGTGATCGTGGTGAGGAAGGCGTCGAGGTTCGCCAGGGTGCGGGCGATCTTCTCCTCCCGGGACAGGCTCTCGCGGAGCACTCCCTCCGCCGACTGCTTCCGTCCCCGGATGTAGAGGGAACAGGCCAGGTCGGAGCACAGGTACTGCCCGACCGAGTTGCCCCCGCGCCCGGCCGCTCCGGTCCGGCGGGCGCTCATCAGCACCACCCCGCCGCCGGTGCGCGTGGTCAGGCACAGCGAGCAGATGCTGCGCGCCGTGAAGCCACGCGCTCCGGCCGCTGCGGCACGCAGGGCGACGCCGACCAGGCGGCCGTCGTGGTCGGCGACGAGGTAGGCGCGCTCGGGAGCGCCCGGATCGCGCCAGCCCAGGAAGTCCAGGTCCGGCCAGGGCAGCTCGTCGAGGCCGGCGGGGAGCTTCAGCCGCTGGGCCTCTCCCTTGGAGCAGTTGACGAAGGACGAGCGGATGTCGCGTTCACTGAGCGGCTTCATGACTGCCTAAAGACGATGGTAGTTTGCCTAAATATTTTAGGCAGCGTACACCGTGTGGAAGGAAGCCATGGCACGCGTCGGGCTCACCACCGAACGTCTGGTCCGGGCCGGGGCCGACCTCGCCGACGAGGCCGGCTTCGACCAGGTCACCGCCTCGGCGCTCGCCCGGCGGTTCGACGTCAAGGTCGCGAGCCTCTACTCACACGTGAAGAGCTCGCACGACCTCAAGACCCGGATCGCCCTGCTCGCACTGGAGGAGCTCGCAGAACTGCTCGCCGGCGCCCTGGCGGGCCGGGCCGGGAAGGACGCACTGACGGCCTACGCGAACGTCTACCGCGACTACGCCCAGGAGCACCCCGGCCGCTACGCCGCCGCCCAGCTCAGGCTCGACCCGGAGACGGCGGCCGCCAGCGCGGGCGGCAGGCACGCCGACATGGCGCGGGCGATTCTGCGCGGCTACGACCTCGCGGAACCGGATCACACCGCCGCGGTCCGGCTGCTCGGCAGCGTCGTGCACGGCTACGTCAGCCTGGAGATGGGCGGAGGGTTCAGCCACAGCGCCCCCGACACCCAGGAGACCTGGTCCCGCATCCTCGACGCCCTCGACGCCCTCCTGCGGAACTGGCCCGCGTGACACCCGGTCGCGCCGCCGACGGCCGCGTCACCGCGCAGGCGCGCCCGCAGCGCCGGTCGGGAACTCCTCGGTCCCGAGGACGCACAGCAGCTCCAGCCGCTCGCGGGCCTCGGCGTCCGCCGGCGTGAGCACCAACAGCTGCTGGCCCTGGTCGGGCGTGACCAGGGTCTCGCAGTCCATCAGCAGCGGGCCCATCCGCGGGTGCAGGAAGGTCTTGCGGTCGGCGCGCCGGACGGCCACCTCGTGCTCGGCCCAGAGCCTGCGGAAGTCGGCGCTGGCGGCCAGCAACCGGTCGACGAGCCCGGCGGCCTCCGCGTCGCCGGACCGGCGGCCCGCGGCCGCGCGGAGGTCGGCCACGAGCGAACGAGCGTGGTGCTCCTGTTCCTCGGGCGGCCCGACCGCGCGGGCGGCGCGATCGGTGAACCAGCGGTACACGACATAGCGCCGGTCACCGGAGAAGCCGGTTAGGTCGCCCATCAGCAGGACCGCTGCCCGGTTCTGGGCGAGGACCTCACCCAGGTCGGACAGCACCAGTGCCGGGGTGTCGCCGAGCAGGTCGAGCATGCGCAGCAGGCCGGCGCGGGCCAGGCGGGCCAGCCCGTCGGCGGGCGGGGGCCGGTGGCCGGCCAGGTGGAACAGGTGGGCGCGCTCGTCGTCGGAGAGGCGCAACGCCCGGGCCAGCGCGCCGAGCAGCTGGGTCGAGGGCTGACTGCTGCGGCCCTGCTCAAGGCGTACGACGTAGTCGACCGACATGCCGGCGAGCATGGCCACCTCCTCCCGGCGCAGGCCGGGGGCGCGGCGGCGGGGACCGTCGGGGATACCGACCTCGGCCGGGCGGATCGCCTCGCGGCGACGGCGCAGGAAGTCGGCGAGCTGGTCACGCTCCATCACCTCATGCTCCTCGTGGCCGCCGAGCTGATCCAGGGAGCGGCTCTCCCACGATGAACGCTCCGCTCCCGCGCGTCCCGCCGCGGGCACAGGGTGGGGTCGACATCGACGACGAAGGAGCACGCGATGCAGACACGAACCCTGGGCCGCACCGGACCTGCCGTTTCCGCGCTGGGTCTCGGGGCGATGGGCATGTCGGGCGCTTACGGCGCGGCCGACCGCACGGAGAGCATCGCCACCGTCCACGCCGCGCTGGAGGCGGGCGTCACGCTGATCGACACCGGCGACTTCTACGCCATGGGCCACAACGAGCTGCTGCTCGCCGAGGCGCTGCACGGCCGGGATCGGGACAGCTACGCGCTGAGCGTCAAGTTCGGCATGCTGCGGGGGCCGGGCCACGAGTTCGGCGGGACGGACGCCCGTCCCGAGGCGGTGAAGAACTTCCTGGCCTACTCGCTGACCCGGCTGGGCACCGACCACATCGACATCTACCGTCCGGCCCGGCTGGACCCGGCGGTGCCGATCGAGGAGACGGTGGGCGCGATCGCGGAGATGATCGACGCCGGGCACGTGCGGCACGTCGGCCTCTCGGAGGTCGACGCCGCGACCATCCGCCGCGCGCACGCCGTGCACCCGATCGCCGATCTGCAGATCGAGTACTCGCTCCTGTCCCGCGCGGTGGAGGCGGACATCCTGCCCACGCTGCGAGAGCTGGGCATCGGCCTGACGGCGTACGGGGTGCTGAGCCGCGGCCTCATCTCAGGACACTGGAGCACCGACCGCGCCGCCCCCGGTGACATCCGCGGCTCCAGCCCGCGGTTCTCGAGCGGGAACGTGGAGCACAACCTCGCACTGGTGGAGGCGTTGCGCCGCGTTGCCGAGGAGAAGGGCTGCACGGTCGCCCAGCTGGCCATCGCCTGGGTGGCCGCGCAGGGTTCCGATGTCGGCGACATCGTGCCGCTGGTCGGCGCCCGCACCCGCGGGCGGCTGGCCGAGGCACTGCCCGCGGTGGAGCTGGACCTGACCGCGGACGACCTCGCCGAGATCGAGAAGGCGGTGCCGGCGGGCGCGGCGCGCGGCGACCGCTACCCGCCCGCGTTCATGTCGACCCTCGGGGCAGGCAACTGAGGCCACCGGCCGGCACCACCCCCGTTGCGGGCGGGGGTCTACGCCACGCCGCCGTCCACCAGCAGGATCTGGCCGGTCATGTACGAGGACGCATCCGACGCCAGGTAGAGCACGCCCGACGCGATCTCGTCCGGCGTCGCCTGCCGCCCCAGCGGCACGATCCGCTTGACCACCTCGTCCTGGGCCTCGCGCCCACCCATGAAGTCGACGGCCGGGTCGTTGAAGGGGGTGTCCACCCAGCCGGGGCAGATGGTGTTCACCCGGATCCCGGCCGGGGCGAGCTCCGTGGCCAGAGCCCGGCCGAAAGCGACGATCGCGCCCTTGGAAGCCGAGTACGCGGTGAGCCCCGGACCGCCCTTCACCGCGGCCAGCGAGGCCGTGAAGACGATCACGCCACCACCCGCCGCCTTCAGGTGGGGCACCACGTGCTTGGCGCCCAGGAAGCAGTGCCGCGGGTTGACCCGGAACAGCGCGTCCCAGTCCTCGGCGCTGAACTCCGTGACCGGGCCGGAACGCTGCATACCCGCGTTGAAGAAGGCCACGTCGACCCCGCCGAGACGCTCCGCGCTCGTCTCGATCAACCGGGCCACCGAATCCTCGTCGGTGACGTCGGTGTGCACGAAGGAAGCCTCACCGCCCTTGTCGGTGATGGCGCGGACCGTCTCTTCGGCCCCCTCGGCGTTGAGATCACCGATCACCAGACGCGCACCGTGCGTGGCGATCAACAACGCGGTCGCCCGGCCGATGTTGGTGGCGCCACCCGTGAGAACCACGCGTTTTCCGACGAGTTGCCGCAAGTCGTCCATTTCACCCGCTTTCACTTACTTCGGTATGCTAAAAGTGCCTCAAGCAGCTTAACCACAACCGTTACCGGCCCGAGTAGCCTGGACGGGGTGCCACCGTCAACCGAGGCGGGCCTGTCGTCCGTTGAGCGCGCCCTCCGGATGCTCGAAGCCGTCGCGGAAGGGCCGCCCCTGGGGGCCACCGAGCTCGCCGCCCGGCTCACCACCTCGAAGGCCACCGCGTTCCGCCTGGCGCGCACCCTCCAGGCGAACGGCTATCTGGAACAGCTGGAGGACTCGCGCTACCGGCTCGGCTCGCGCTGCCTGATCCCCGGCGCGCGGGCGTCCAGCGAGATCGACCTGCGCCATGAGCTGCGCGAGGCCGTGGAGGATCTGCACGCCAGAACCCAGGAGACGGTCCTGCTGACGGTTCTGGCCGGCCGGTTCGCGGTCTGCCTGGACTCGATCCCGTCGACCCATCCGGTCGTCACCGTCGCGCAGATCGGCACGGTCTGGCCGCCGCACGCGGTCGCCGGTGGGCTGGCGATCCTGGCCGCGGACGACGAACTGCGCGACGAGTACCTGGCCGGCCCGTTGACCAGCCACTCCCCTGACACGATCACCGATCCGTCAGCGCTGCGGAAGGTCCTCGTCGAGGCACGCGAAGCCGGCTACGCGGTGAACCACAGCTACCTCCGCCCGGGGGTGTGCGCGGTCGGCGCGGCGGTGCGCAAGCCGTCCGGCGAAGCGGTGGCCGCACTGTCGGTGATGCTCCCCGAGTTGCGCCTACGCGTCACCGGGGTGGAGACACTCAGCCGGGTCGTGCGCGCCGTGGCCGATCGGGCGAGCCACCGGCTCGGCAGGAGACCCACCACCCAAGCCGGCTGAGACACGCAGAAATCCGGCAATTCCGAGTACGCAGCGTGCCGGGCGGTTCACGCCTTTCCCGAGGACGTTTCGCCATGCGGTACGGGATTGCGAGCCGCGGAACGCCGCGCTTATTTTGAAGTTCACGTCGCAGCGACGCTCCGACCCCGGCTCGACGCCGGGGGGTTGTCCGCGGCATGTCACATAGGGGTTGCATGCATGGCACTTGACGAGATCGCGCCTTCACGTCGGCGCGCAAAAATCGGTTTCAAATACTCCTGGCTCGTGCTCGTCGCGTTGTGGCTCGTTTACGCCATGAACGGCATCATGCGCAACTTGGTGTTTTTGGTCCAACCATCCATCGTTCAAGAATTTCGGGTCACCCCCGGCGAGCTCGGGCTGTTCACCGGGTTCCTCACCCTTGCCCAGTCCGTCCTGGTCCTGCCCCTGTCGGTCTGGTCCGACAAGGGTGGGCACGGCTGGGCGCGGAAGTTCCGCGAACTGCCGGTGGCTCTCGGCTACCTGGTGTTCTCCCTGCTCACCGGGATCGGCATCCTGACCCACAGCTTCGCCGGCCTGTTCACCCTGCAGGCGATCAAGAACGCGTTCAGCGGGACCGGTGAGTCGCTCGAGGTCACCGCAGTTGCGGAGTGGTGGCCGGTGGAACGGCGAGGCTTCGCCCAAGGCCTGCACCACACGGCGTTCCCGTGGGGATCGCTGATCGGCGGCTGGGCGGTGGCTGCCATCCTGGCCGGCTTCGGCAGCCAGAACTGGCGGCTGGTGTTCCTGTTCGTGCCGCTGATCACGATCCCGATCCTGATCTTCTACTGGTGGGCGTCGAGCCGCGGCCGGTTCGACGCCTTCGTCGCGGACACCCGCGCCCGCGGGCTCACCGTCCCGGTCACCGGCGGCGCGGCCGACCAGGACGGGGCCGGGTCCGCGCCCGGAGCGGTCCGCCGGGCGCTGCGCAACCCGAACGTGCTGGTCAGCGCGATAGCGTCCGGCCTCGGACTGGCGATCTACACCGGGATCAACTTCTGGATTCCGCTGTATCTCGCGTTCGTCGCGCACTACGACTTCGCCCAGGTCGCGGCCTACAGCGTGATCTTCACCATCACCGGTGGCATCGGCCAGGTCCTCTGGGGGACGGTCTCCGACCGCCTCGGCCGCAAGTACACGCTGATCATCTGCTTCCTGTGGCTGACCGTGGCAGTGCTCCTGCTGCAGCAGACCGGCATCAGCCTCGGCTGGCTCATCGGCGTGCAGCTGTTCCTGGGTATGGCCACCAACGCCATCTACCCGGTGCTGTACTCGCTGTCCTCGGACTCCAGCGAGAAGGGCGCGGTCGCCATCGGCAACGGGCTGCAGATGGTCGGTCAGGGCATCGGCGGCCTGTCCCCCATCCTGCTGGGCGTGCTGATCGCTTTCGGCGGGGGTTTCTCCAGCGTCCGAGGCTTCGACTACGGCCTGTACTTCCTCGCCGCCCTCCAGTTGCTGGCCGCGATCCTGATGGCGCTGTTCACCCGGGAGACGATCGGCATCTTCAAGCACCGCGACCGCGCCCTGGTGTCGCGCGAGTCGTGCAACCTCCCCTCGACGGCCGGCTGAGAAACCCGTCCTGACTCGTCGAGCGGCCGCCACGCGGTGAGGGCGAGCCTGGACCGGGCAGTTCATTCCTCCGGCGCGGTGAGGAACGCGCAGATCGGCGTCGCGGTCCGAGCGACGTCGTCGAACCAGGGGTTGTGTCCGCCGGGCACGACCGCCAACCGTGCCCGAGGAACCTTCGCCACGCTCGGACGGCCCAGCTCGGGTGAGCAGAACTTCTCCTGCTCGCCCCAGACGAAAAGGAGCGGAGTCGTGATCGACGCCAGTTCCTCATCGGTGAGGACGTTCTCGGGGCACGGGGTGGGTCCGTTCAGCAGGCGGCGCAGCAACGCGCGGTACGAGGCGGCCTGCCCGCGCAGGCGGAGCGGAAGGCGGTGGAGGTCGACGAGATCGTCGGACATGCACTGCGCCGCCACGGTCCCGATCGCGTCCGCAAGGGCGGCGCGGGCCACGAACCTCGGGGACGGCAGCCGCATCGACAGCTGCGCGACCCTGCCCCGCACCGGGGATGCCATCGCCGCCATCGAGGCGGTCACGCGGGTTCCGGGCAGCGCTGTCGCGGGCGCGCCGACGATCACGGCTCGCGACAGGCGCGCCGGTGCGTCGATCGCCGTCCACAACGTGAACAAGCCACCCAGTGAGCTGCCGACGACGGCCGCGCGTTCGAGTCCGAGTTCGTCCACCGTCCGCGTCAGCACCTGCACCGCCAGCTCGCGGAGAGATCGGCCCTGCCACCGGTAGGGCGGTGCGAGACCGTGCCCAGGCAGGTCGAGCAGAAGGTGACGGTGCCCGGGTAGCTGGGCGACGAGGGGTGCGAACCCCATGCCCGGAGCCGAGATCCCGTTGACGTAGATCACGGGCAGGCCCGCGCCCGTGGCCTGAACCCGCAACTGAACCGGTGGGTACTCAAGCGAAATCAGGCGCTCCGTCATCGACAGCCCATAGGCGGCCGAGACGCGCGTTTCCACCGCCCGGATTCGCTCCTCGAGCCCCGTGGCACTCATGGACCCACTGTCGCCGTCAGTTCGCGAGGGCGTCTTGGACGAATGTTCCGCCCCTCCGGCTCGGGAGAATGGACGATGCGACCCGCTGCGCAGGCCGGACGCTACGGTTCGGTGAGCTGTCGTAGGGCCGTCGGCGCCCAGCCGGCCGTCCACAGCCTGGCCTCGGGTTCACCGCGGAACATTCGTACAAGACGTACGGTCGTCAGACACCCGACCATCGGGCAATGCGTAGCCACGACCCCGTTGCCCTCGCCGGAAACCTCTCGCCATTCGATTTCCGGGAGCTCGCGTCGTTCAACGGCGCCGCGTTCTGCATGTACTACGGCGATCGGCTCGACCAGTCCGACTGGGAGCTCCACCCCGATACCGACGAGCTGCTGATGGTTCTCTCCGGCAGCGTCACCGTCGAGATCCTCACCGACACCGACCACCATCGCCTGCCACTCACCGCCGGTCAGTTCGCCATCGTGCCCAAGGGCCACTGGCATCGGCACGTCGAGGTGCACGACGTCGTCGAGATGTTCTACACGCCGGGCGCCACCATCGAATCCACAGCCAACGACCCTCGCGCCGCTCACGCAGGGGCTGCCCCGGTGTCCGGCTCATGACCATGGCGGGCGGAGACGGTCAGGGCCGGACGTACCGCCGGGTCACCGCGGCTCCAGGCCCGCCCGGTGCGTCCAGCGGCCGCCGACCATCGTCCCCACCACCGGCAACGTGCGCAGCGCCGAGGCATCCAGCTCTGCGGGGTCGTCCTCGGTGACGATCAGGTCGGCCCGCCTGCCGACGCCGACCGGTCCGTCCGGCCCGTTCGACGCGGCGAGCGCGACGTCGAAGGGAATCTCCTGCTCGGGGTGCCAGCTCGGCCGATCGTCGGCGCTGCGACGGACGGCGGCGGCGATGGCGCCCCACGGGTCGAGCGGGGCCACCGGGGCATCCGACCCGAGCACGAGCCCGGCCCCGGCGTCCCGCAGCGAACGGTAGGGAAAGGCGCGGCCGGTCCGCCCCTTCCAGTAGCGGTCGGCGACGTCGCGGTCGTCGACGACGTGCTCGGGCTGCACGCTCGCGACGACCCCGAGCTCGGCGAACCGGGCCACGTCGGGTTCGGACAGTAGCTGGGCGTGCTCGATACGGCCGCGGGCACCGCTGGCGGCGAACGCGTCGAGCGCGAGGGTGTTGGCCCGGTCGCCGATGGCGTGCACCGCGACGTCGATCCCGGCGGCAGTGGCCCGGCGCAGCAGCGGCACGAGATCCTCGGGCGCCACGAGCAGGACGCCGCACGGGTGCGCCGTTCCCTCGAGTCCCGGGTAGGGGTCCTGGCAGTAGGCGGTGCGGGTGTTGAGGGACCCGTCGCTCACGACCTTGAGCGGGCCCATGGTGAGGAGTCCGGCCGTGCCGGGGATCGGGTCGCCGGTGCGCAGCCCGCGCGAGATCGCCTCATCGAGATGGGACGGCCACACCGACGACACGACCCGCAGGGAGGTACAGCCGCGGGCGACCCGACCGGCCCAGGCGTCGAGCTGCCACGGCGCCTCGAAGTCGACGATGCCGACCACTCCCCGCGCCGCCGCCTCCTGCGCGGCCTCGCGCGCCCAGACGTCGAGCAGGTGCGCCGGCACCTTCCGGGTGTCCTCCATGATGGGGTGCCAGTCGGTCTCCCGGAGCACCCCGGTTGGATGGGCGGCCCACCCGTAGGTCCGCGCGGCGGCGGAGTTCAGCCAGCAGCAGTGGAGATCGGCGGAGACGAGCACGACCGGAGTCCCGCCGGTCACCGGGTCGAGCAGGGCGCGATGCGGCGCGTCGGGCCAGAGCGCGTCCCGGAAGCCGACGCCGACGAGCGCGGTGTCACGCTCCGGCGGGTCGGTGCGCATCCGCCGGGCCACCAGCTCCACGACCTTGCCTGCCGACCGCGCCGAGCCGAGATCGAGCCGGCGGCGCGCCAGCGTCCACTGGTCGAAGTGCACGTGGTTGTCCCACAAGCCGGGCAGAACACTGCGCCCGTCGAGCGGCACCACCTCGGCGCCACGAGATGCGGTCAGCTCCGGGCCGAGCGCGGTGACAACGCCTGCCTCGATCGTGATGTCCACGATCCGGCCCGCCACCCGGGCCGAGCGCAGCAGGAGCGCGCCGTCCCCGTGATCGTCCATCCGCTCAGTATCGGTTGACGCGGGCGTCGTGGCGCAATGCCGCATCGATCACCCGGGCCGGCGCCGGAACGCCGTGCTGGCTCCGCACCATCTGCCCGGCCGACGGCACGTCGCTCTCGGCGGGCCACGTCTCCGGATCCCAGAGCGCCGACCGCGCGAACGCCTTCGTGCAGTGCAGGAACAGCTCGTCGACGGTGACCTCGATCGCGAGGTCCGGGGTGACTCCGGCGACCGTCAGCCGGGGCAGGTAGGGGGCTTCCGCGACCACCCGGGCGGTGCCGTTCACCCGGAGCGTGTCGCCGACCCCGGGCACGATGAAGAGCATTCCCACGGCGGGGTTGCCGAGGATGTTGCGCATGCTGTCGAGGCGGCGGTTGCCCTTGCGGTCGCCGAACACGAGCGTCCTGGTGTCGAGCACGAGCACGCTGCCGGCAGGGTCGCCACGCGGCGAGACGTCACACGACCCGTCGGCCCCGCTGGTGGCGAGGATGAACATCGGGCTGGCGGCGATGAACCGCGCGGACGCGTCGTCGATGTGATCGATCGCCTTGGCCGCGATCGCGGCCGAGGGGTCGCGCACGTACTCGCGGAGCTCGGACTCACTACTGATCGTGCGCATCCTGATCAATGCCCCCCTTGCGCTCAAGTAAAGGTAGCCTATCCTCCGTTCGTGCTCCCCGCTCCCCGACCGGCCACCGAGCTGCACGGCGTCGGCCTCGACCTCGGCTACCACGGCGTCGACGTCGTGCACGGGGCCGGCGTCCGGCTGCGCTCCGGCTTCGTCACGGCGCTGGTGGGACCGAACGGCAGCGGCAAGTCGACCCTGCTGCGGGCCCTCGCGCGGCTGCACCGGCCCCGGAGCGGGCAGATCCTGATCGGCGGCGACCGCGATCCCGAAGCGCTGGATGCGCTCGCCCTGACCCGCCGCGAGTTCGCCCGCCGCGTCACGCTGCTCGCGCAGAGCCGGCCGGTGCCGGTCGGCCTCTCGGTGCGCGACGTGGTCGGCTTCGGCCGCCACCCCTACCGCGGCCGGTTCGGCCGCGAGGACGTCGCCGGCCCGGCCGTGGTGGCGCGAGCGATGGAGGCGACCCGCGTGGCGGGCATCGGCGACCGCCCCGTCGACGAGCTGTCCGGCGGCCAGCTGCAGCGCGTCTGGCTCGCCTGCTGCCTGGCCCAGGACACGGGCGTCCTGCTGCTCGACGAGCCGACCAACCACCTCGACCTGCGCTACCAGGTCGAGATGCTCGAACTGATGCGCGATCTCGCCGACGACGACCAGGTGGCGGTCGGCGTGGTGCTGCACGACCTGGAGCACGCCGCTGCCGTCGCCGACGAGGTCGCGCTGCTCGCCGACGGGCGGGTGCGCGCCGCCGGCCCACCGGAGGCCGTGCTCACCGGCGAGATCCTCACAGCGGCCTACGGGATCGAGGTCGCGGTCGACCACGACCCGGTCACGGAGTCCCTGCGCATCCGGCCGGTCGGCCGGCACAGCACGCGCAGGAAGGGAACCGCGACAGCGGGAAGTGCGGAGGAGACCAGATGAGACGATCCTGGCGGCGCGGTCCATGGGCGGCGGTGACCGTCCTGGTCGCCGTGGCGCTCGCCGGTTGCGGCACCACGGAGGCGCCGGACGACGCGGGCTCCGCACCCACCGCCGGCAACAGCGCACCCATCACCGTCACCGACGGACGTGGCCGGCAGGTCACCCTCGACGGTCCGGCGACCAGGCCGGTCGGGCTCGAGTGGAACGTCGCCGAGCACCTGGTCTCGCTGGGCGTGCCGCCGGTCGGTGTCGCGGACGTCGAGGGGTACACCAACTGGGTCAAGGCCGCACCGCTGGCGGGCGATGTCACCGACGTCGGGGTGCGGGGTGAGCCGAGCGTCGAGGCGATCGCCGCCCTGCGCCCCGACCTCGTCCTCGCCACCACCGACCTGCCCGATGGCGCCGTCACGCAGCTGGAGGCGATCGCGCCCGTGGTGCTCGTGCGTCCGGCCGACGCCTCCGACAGCATCGGCCAGATGCGCCGCAACGTCGAGCTGGTCGCCACGCTCACCGGCACCCAGGCCGCTGCGCAGCGCGTGCTCGCCGACTTCGACACCGCACTCACCGACGGCGCGGCGCGGCTGGCGGCAGCCGGGCTGGCCGGGCGCCGGTTCGCCTTCGCCGACGGCTACCTCGACGGTGGGCGCCTCTCGATCCGCCCGTTCACCGAGGGATCGCTGGTCGAGTCGGTGTCGCAGGAGCTCGGCCTCGTCAACGCGTGGCCACTCACCGGCGACGCCGACTACGGCCTCGCCACGACCGACGTCGAGGGGCTGACCACGCTCGGGGACGTCGAGTTCGTCTACTACGCCAACGACGCCGACGGCCCCGACCCCTTCGTCGACGGGCTCGCGGGCAACGCGGTGTGGGCGTCGCTGCCGTTCGTGCAGGCCGGCAACGTCACGCGGCTCCCGGACGGGATCTGGATGTTCGGCGGGCCGGCATCGATGAGGCAGTACGTCGACGCCGTCACCGCGGCACTGGCCGGCTGAGACGGTGGGCAGGGCCGGGGTCTCGGAGGTCTTCGCCGACCCGCGGCCGGCGCCGTGTGCGGTGCCGTCGCGCGTCGCCGCCGCTGCCGTGCTGGGGGTCGGCGCGGTGCTGCTGCTCGCCGCCGTGCACCTCACCCAGGGCACATCGGGTGTCGGGGTCGGCCAGTTGCTGGCGCTGCTCACCGGATCGGGCACCGACGGGACCGCCGCGGTGCTGGTCGCCTCGCGCGTGCCCCGGCTGCTCGCCGCCGTCGTGGTCGGGGCGGCGCTGGGTGCGGCAGGCGCCGTGCTGCAGTCCGTCAGCCGCAACGCGCTCGCCTCGCCGGACACCCTCGGGGTCGACGCGGGCGCGTACTTCGCGGTCGTCGCCGTCGCGGCGTTCGGCCTGGTCGTGCCCGTCGAGCTGTCGGCACTGCTCGCGTTCGCCGGCGGTCTAGCCGCCGCGGCGCTCGTCTTCGCGCTGTCGGGCGGCGGCACGGGGCCGACCCGGCTCGTGCTGGCCGGGTCCGCGGTCGCACTCGCGCTCTTCTCGCTCACGAGGGTGCTCCTGCTGCTGTTCTCGCAGGAGACCTCGGGGCTCTACGCCTGGGGCAGCGGCCAGCTCGCGCAGACCGGGCTCGACGCGGTGGCGCGGATGAGCCCGGTCGTGCTGCTCGCCCTCGCCGGTCTCGTCGGGCTCGGCCGCAGGCTCGACGTCCTCGGCCTCGGCGACGACACCGCGGCGGTGCTGGGCGTCCCGGTCCGCCGCACCCGCGTGCTCGTGACCGTGCTCGCGGTGCTGCTCTCCGCCTCCGCGGTGACGGTGGCGGGCCCGGTCGGCTTCGTGGGCCTGTGCGCGCCCGCCGTGCTCCGGCTCGTCGCGCCGCTCGTGCCCAGGCTGCGCCGACACCGGGTGCTGCTGCCCATGTCCGCGCTGGCCGGGGTCGGCGTGGTGCTCGCGGCCGACGTGCTCGTGCGACTCGTGCTCGGCGGGCAGGGCGGCGTCGAGGTGCCGACGGGGGTGGTGACCACCCTCTTCGGTGCGGTCGTCCTGGTGGCCGTGGCCCGCCGGTTCCGTGAGTCCGGCCCGGTGCGGCAGGTCGCCGCCGCGCACTCGGGGCGGCTGCGTGACCGCCGGGGCTTCCTCGTCGTGCTCGCCGTGACACTCGCCGCCACCGCGGTCGTGGCCGCGGGTGGCCTGCTGCTCGGTGACACGCTGCTGCTCGCAGGCGACGTCCTCAACTGGTTCACCGGTCGCGCCGGCCCGATCACCGCGTTCGTGCTGGACACGCGGGTGCCGCGCGTGGTCGCCGCCCTGTTCGCGGGAGCCGCGCTCGCGGTGGCAGGCACGGCCGTGCAGGCGGTCTGCCGCAACCCGCTCGCCGAGCCCGCTCTCCTCGGCGTCAGCGGCGGCGCGGGGGTGGCAGCCGTCGTGGTGATCACGGCCGTCCCGGCCGTCGGGGTCTGGACGCTCGCCGGCAGCGCCGCGCTCGGTGCGCTGCTCGCCGCCACACTCGTGTTCGGGCTCGCCGTGCGTGGCGGCATGGCGTCCGACCGGCTCGTCCTGATCGGCGTCGGGGTCTCCTACGGGGCCATGGCGCTCATCACCGTCATGATCGTGTCCACCGACCCGTTCAACGAGACGAAGGCGCTCACCTGGCTGGCCGGCTCGACGTATGGGCGCACGTTCCCGCAGGTGTTGCCCGTGGTCGGTGCGTTGCTGCTCGTCCTCGCGCTGTTCGCCGGGCGGCGTCACGAGCTCGACCTCCTCGCCGTCGACGACGACACCCCGCAGGTGCTCGGCATCCGGCTCTCCCGGACCCGGGTGCTGCTGCTGGGTGCCGCGGCACTGCTCACCGCCACCGCCGTCGCCGCGATCGGCGTGCTCGCGTTCGTCGGGCTCGTCGCCCCGCACGCCGCACGCGCCCTCGTCGGGGCCCGGCACGCCCGCGTGCTCCCGGTCGCCGCCCTGCTCGGCGCGCTGCTCGTCGGGCTCGCCGACGCCGTCGGCCGCACCGTCATCGCGCCGGCCCAGCTGCCCGCGGGCGCGCTCACGTCGCTGATCGGCACGCCGTACTTCGCGTGGCTGCTCTGGCGCTCCCGGCGGCTGGCGGCCTGACGGTTCCGGGGCGGGTCGGCGCGGGGACGTCCGGCACATCTCGCCGCCGACCGGGTTATCCCGGACAGATCATCTCTTCCCGCCCGGCGAGCCGGCCGCGCTCGAATGCGGGAGGAACACTCCGGGCAGATCAATGCGACGAAAGGGGGCCACAATCAGCATCCAAACGGTCGCCCGACACATAAACCTTATCACTATGAAATGATTGCAATGCGAGATGATCGAAGATGAGGATGGCGTTGGTCACTATTCTCGGCGGCCACTGATACACGGTTCGTCATCGAGTAACGGCGCTCCGCTAAGGGCGACGTCTACCCAGACCTTTGAGCTGGGAAAATCTTGGCCAAGGCGCCGCACGAGTCGATCAAACCGGCGCCCGGCGCGACCCGACACCGGTGTGCGCGCCTTTGATCCGGTCTGCAGACTCACACTCCTCAGTGATCGATCGCGGTGCCGAGCGAGAGAGGCTTGCGAATGCAGCCATCGAGGGTATTCGTCGTTGGGTCCGGCGTCGTCGGAACAGCGACAGGCATGGGTTTCCGGGCCGCCGGAAACACAGTGACCTTCATCGACATCTCGGTGCCACGGGTGTGCGACCTCCGGGCCCAGGGCCTGGACGCACGTACGGAGCTGGACCTGGCCTCCGAGCCCGACTCCTTCATCTTCCTCACCTTGCCCACGCCGAACGCGGGACGGGGGTACGACCTGGGAGCGTTCGCGGCGGGGTCCGCCGCCGTCGGCCGAGCCCTCGCCGGGTCGAGCGCACGGCACACCGTCGTCGTGCGGTCGACGGTGGCGCCGGGCACCACCGAAGAACTGGTGCGGCCGGTGCTGGAGGAGAACTCCGGCATGACCGCCGGTGACGGGTTCCGCCTGGCCACGAACCCGGAGTTCCTGCGCGCGGTCTCCGCGGAGGAGGACTTCAGCCACCCGTGGATGACCGTCATCGCCAGCCGGGACCCGCAGGCCGTGGCTCAGCTGCGCGCGCTGCTCGCACCGTTCGGTGGCGAGATGCGCACGTTCTCCGATCCGGCCGAGGCCGAGTTCGTCAAATGTGCGCACAACATCTTCAACGCCACGAAGATCAGCTTCTGGAACGAGATGTGGCTCGTCGCGCGGGAGATCGGGCTCGACCTCGACCCGATCGCGGCGACGGTCGCGAAGTCCGCCGAAGGATCGATCAATTCACGGTACGGGATCCGCGGCGGCGCCCCCTACGGCGGAGCGTGCCTGCCCAAGGACACCCGCGGCTTCCTCGGATACTCCGACGCGATCGGTGTCGACATGCCGTTACTGCAGGCCGTGGTCGAAACGAACGAACGGCTCGAAAACGTGGTCAAACAGGAGGTCGAAGCCGCCGGAAAAGCGGCATCCGGCATCACGACGGCATGACCCTCCCTTTCTACTACTACGTGCTGGGCACGCCTCTCGGCGTGCTCGGTCTGATCCGGTGGGGATGCTGGCTGGTACGGCGGATTCCCGCGGTGCTGTACCGGCCGGTGATGAACGACCATCGCCTGCCGATCACCGTGGTCGTGCCGGTGTACCAGGAGGATCCGGAGATATTCGCCGCCGCGATCGAGTCCTGGCTGGCGAACAGGGTCGACGACGTCATCCTGGTCATCGACGTCTCCGACGCGGACTGCCAGGAGGTCGCCGGCCGTTACCCGGTACGGGTGCTGATCACTGATGTGCCGGGGAAACGGGACGCGTTGCGCCGGGGATGGCGGGCGGCCGGCACCGAACTGGTCGCCCTCGTCGACTCCGACACCGTCTGGGCGCCGGACGTCGCGGACGAGGTGTGCAAGCCGTTCGCGGACCCCCGGATCGGAGGCGTCGGAACCCGGCAGAACGTCTACGAGGCCTCGGGCTTCCTGGCCCGCATCACCGACATGTTCCTCGATCACCGGTACTTCGACGAGAACGCCAGCCAGAGCCTGCTCGGCCAGGCGGTGTCGTGCCTGTCCGGACGCACGGCGATCTACCGCCGCGCGCTGCTGCTCGAGGTCGAGGAAGAGTTCATGCACGAGACGTTCTGGGGCGTGCCGTGCCTGTCGGGCGACGACAAGCGCCTGACGACCCTCATCCTGGAACGCGGCCATCTCACGTACATGCAACGGACGGCCGAGGTGTGGTCGACCTTCCCCACCCGCTGGCGGATCTTCTTCCGCCAGCGGCTCAGGTGGGCGCGCAACACCTGGCGTTCCGATCTGCGCGCGCTGTCGCGGCGCTGGGTGTGGCGGCATCCCTTCCTCGCCTACACGATGGTCGACAAGGGCGTCAGCAGCTTCACCCTGCTGTTCGGGCCGGCGTTCATGATCCACTCATTGGTGAACCGGAACTGGGTGTTCGCCGGTGTCCTGGCGGTCTGGTGGCAGATCAGCCGGTCGGCGAAGCTGTTGCCCCACCTGCGCCGCCGGCCCTCCTCGTTCTTCTTCATCCCCGGCTACGTCGTCGTCTCGTGGATCATGGCCTTGATCAAGCTGCAGGCCCTGTTCACCATCCGCAGGCAGCGCTGGCTCACCCGGCAGGTGGCCGTCGAGAACGGCGAGGTCGTCCGCACCGAGCAGCCAGGGTCGACCCCGGACGGGGTACCGGCATGACCAGCACCCGACCGAGCCGATACCGGGTCGGCCGACTGCTCCCCTGGTGTGCGATCGCCACGCTGCTCGCCGTCGCGGCGACGCCCGGTGCGGCGCTCGCGGCCGGTCCGACGACCACGGCGCCGGCAGCCCGGGCGGCGGCGACGGCGGGGGCGGCGCAGACGCCCGGCACGGACTCGGACGGTCCGCAACCACCCACCGCGGGTCCGGACCGTGGGCGCGATCCGTCGCGGCGGGCAAGGCGGCCGCCCCACCGGCACGACCGGGGTGCCGACGGAACGCCCCGGCCGCGCGACATCCCGCACCGGCCGCTCGGTCCACGCGGGGACCCGTCGGCCGCCCAGGGGCCGGATACCAACACACCGGACACCGACACACCGGACACCGACGGACCAGACACCGACGGACCGGACACCGACACACCGGAAGACTCCACGCCGGAAGACTCCACGCCGGACACCGACGCACCAGAGACCGGCGCACCGGAGACCCGCGCACCGGAATCCCCCGCACCGGAACCCCCCGCGGCGCAGCAGCCCGCGCGGGCAGTTCCCGCCCGGCCGCCGGTCCGCACCCCGCCGCAGGCCCTCAGGCCGGAGCAGCCGGCGCAACCGGAGCAACCGGCGCCCCCGCCCGTGCCGGCACCCCGCACGCCGGCAGCACCCCGGCCGGGCCCTGGCTCTTATACACATCTTACGCTGCCGACGATAAGGCTCTTGTAGCGTC
>NZ_JAAXKY010000031.1 GCF_012911925.1 Pseudonocardia xinjiangensis
CGCCACGATGCGTCCGGTGGGCGTGACCAGTGCGCCGGCGCCGCCACGCAGGCTGGAGAGGTGGGGCATGTTGAGCACGCGCAGCCGCTCGTCGGCGATGGCGAGGCGCACGCGAAGCTGGTTCTCGGCGAGCTGGGCGGTGGCCGACACGAGCTGCACCACCGCCGGGTGCATGGATTCGAGCGCCCCGCTGATGTCGATCGCACCGAGGATGTCGCCGGTGTCCGGGTCGTGGACGGGGGCCGCTGCGCACGTCCAGGTGTGATAGGCACGGACGAGGTGTTCTGCTGAGTGGATCTGCACCGGCGCGTCGACGGCGAGTGTGACGCCCATCGCATTGGTGCCGATCGCGTCCTCGGTCCACCGCGTGCCCGGCGAGAGCCCGACGCCGTCGGCGGCGTGCAGGAGCTTGAGCGCGCCCTCGCGCCACAGGATGGTGCCGTCGGCGTCGGTCACCAGCATCACGTGCATCGCCTCGTCGGCGATGCTCACCAGGGTGCTGCGCAGCAGCGGCATCACCGCGTTGAGCGGGTGCGCTGCACGGAGGTCGGGCAGGTCGGTGTCGCGCAACACCACGGGGGGTGTGCGCCGGTCGGGATCGACGTGCGCGGCCAGGCTGCGTCGCCATGACTCGGACACCAGCGAGCGGGCCGGGACTTTGGGCACGTCTCCGGCAAATACATCGTCGAACACCTTGTGGAGCAGGCGGGCGTGCTCGGCGGCGTCGTGCGCTTCTTGCGTCGTCATCAGCACTCCGAGCGTCATCGCCCCAGGACCGTCCCATCATCACGCAGTGATCCGCCTGCAAGCAACACCGGCCCGTTGCGCGTGCAACGTCCGGGCAACGTGAACGGTTCTAACCTCGGCTCACCATCCGACGACGAGGGCAGAGAGGTTCCCTGTGACGACGGACGCCGTGCTCGACATCCGCCCCGCCGTGCTGGAACCAGGCGCGGCCGGGAGGCCCCCCGCGCCGCGCCGAACGGCGCGGATCCTGGTTGTGGACGCCGAGGGGATCGTCCGTTTCGGGCTACGCCAGCTGTTCGCCCCGGACCCGCACCTCGCGCTGATCGGCGAGGCGGCCACACCGCGCGACGCGCTCGTGGTGGCCGACCGCTGCCCGCCCGACCTCGTGATCCTCGACGTCGACCTCGGCCGCGGCGACGGGGCGGGCGTCGACCTCGCGCGGACGCTGCTGGAACGCCACCGGGGAGTGCGGATCCTCGTGCTGACCGGGTGCCGCGACCGGGAGATCATGCTGCGCGCCGTCCGTCTCGGAGTGCACGGGTACGTGCGCAAGGGCGCCGACACCGCCGACATCCTCCGGGCCGTGCACACGTTGCTGCGGGGCGAGAGCGTGTTCGACTCGGGCAGCGGCGCCGGCGTCGTCTCCCCGGACGTCCCGCGGGACGACGACCGGCCGCCGGTTCGCGGACTCGGCTCCGCGATGCTGACCGAGCGCGAGAACCAGGTGCTCCGGTTGCTGGCCGTGGGCATGTCCAACCGGGAGATCGGGCGCCGGCTGGTGATCAGCGAGGCCACCGTCAAGTTCCACGTGCGCAACCTGCGGGACAAGCTCGACGTCCGCCGCCGCACCGAGATCGTCTACACGGCGACGCGCCAGGGCATCGTCTAGCGCCGGCAAAGTTCAGGAAAGCCACTTTCCTGCCCTCTCCGTTCCGGAAAGTGGCTTTCCTGAACTTCGCGCGGCCGTCTTCCTGTCCACCATGCGTGGTAGCCGTTTACGATGCTGGACGTGGAGCCGGCCGAGCGTGGTTCGTGGGAGCCCATCGTCGGTGCGATCGGGCCCAAGCTCCGTGAGGCACGCCAGCAGCTCGGGTTGTCGCTGCAGCAGCTCGCGGCGCGCTCCGACGTGTCGGCTGCGGCCATCCACAAGGTCGAGCGCGGCGACATGGTCCCCACCATCACCACCCTGCTGAAGCTCGCGACCGCGGTGGGCAGGCCGATCGGGCACTTCGTCGACGACGGGGCCCCGCCCGCTCCGGTGGCGACGCTGATCCGGGCCGGCGAGCGGCCGGCCGCGCCGCCGGAGTGGGCGCCCGCCGCCGAGGGGGTGGCCGCGGCGGCGGTCGCCCTTCCGACGGCGCGCCTGCCCGCGAGCGGTGTGGTGGCCGAGATCGAGCCCGGGGGTGGCAGTGGCGACACGAGGCCGCTGCGGCCGGGGGAGGAGGTGCTGCTCGTGCTGGACGGCGTGCTGCAGGTGGAGGTGGCGGGCGAGCGGTACCGGCTCAGCGCCGGGGACTCGTTGCACTACCCCACGGACCGCCCGCACCAGTGGCACAACACCGACGCAGCGCCTGCCCGGGCCGTCTGGTTCTCGGTGCGGTCGTGACGAGCGCACCGGAGACCGCCTCCCTCACCGAGATCGTGGACGCCGTGCTCGCCCATCCCGGGCTGCTGGCGAAGGCCGAGATCGGGTTGGTGGGCGAAGCCCTCGGCGCGGATGCGACGGGGGGCACCGACTGGCTGGGCGGCCCCGGTGACGACGGCGCGGTGGTCGAGGCGGCCGGTAACAAGGTGGTGGCGTGCGGGGAGGCGATCTTCCCGCCGTTCGTCAGCGCCGACCCCCACGGTGCGGGTTTCGCCGCGGTGCTCACCAACGTCAACGACCTCGCCGCGATGGGTGCCGAACCGCTCGGCATCGTCGACACGGTGGTGGCGTCCGAACCGCTGGCGCGTGCGGTGCTGGCCGGGATGCGGGAGGCCGCGCTGCTCTACCGGGTGCCGATCGTCGGGGGTCACCTCACCGTCCACGACGGGCCACCCGCGGTGTCGGCGTTCGGGGTGGGGCACGCGGCGGTCCCGCTGTCGGTCACCCGCGCTGCGCCGGGTCAGTCGCTCGTGGTCGCGGCCGCGCTCGACGGCGAGATGCGGGAGGACTTCCCGTTCTTCCCCGCGTTCCGGAGCCGGGGCGAGCGGTGCGCGGGCGACGTCCGGCTGCTCGGCGCGCTCGCCCGGGCCGGCACGTGCGTGGCCGCGAAGGACATCAGCATGGCGGGGCTCGTCGGGTCGCTCGCCATGCTCCTGGAGTGCGACGGCCTGGGCGTCACGGTCGACCTCGACGCCGTGCCCGCCCCGGCCGGTGTCGCGCTCACCCGCTGGTTGAACTGCTTCCCGAGCTTCGGGTTCCTGCTCTGCGTGCCACCCGGGCGCGAGGACGAGTGCCTGGCCGCGTTCTCCGGCCGCGACCTCGCCGCGGCCGTGGTCGGGGTGCTGGACGACACGGGCGAGCTCGCGCTCCGCTCTGGCGCGGAGCGGGCCACCGTCCTGCGGCTCGACGAGTTCCGGGTGACCGGGCTGCCGCGGTAGCTGCGGTCAGGGGCTGGCGACTCGCAGGCGTCGCCGCGGCGGTTCGACCGGGTCGAGGGCCGGGCAGATGCCGGAGCCGGCCGCCATGGCCATGTCCAGCGCTGCGGGCGTGGGGGCGGGCGCCGCGCGCAGGGCGATGTCGGTGGCCAACCCGAAGATCCGCAGCATCCGCTCCGGGTCGTGCCAGCGGTGCCGCTGGGCGAAGTCGAGCCACTCGTGCGGCGCGATCGTGGTGTCGGTGGGGTACTCCAGCTCGGCCCAGGTCACGGCCGTCTCGAACAGGTCGACCATGGCGTCCGGGTCGCTCTCCACGCGCAACAGCTGGTCGTGGTGGACATGGCGCGCCGGGTCAGGGCGGCACTGCCCGTGGCAGGCGAGCCGGGTGAGCCGCTCGGGCTGGTGCGATCGCGACACGGAGGCCTCCCGGGTAGGAACGGTCCCTCCGATGCTGACCGATCCAGCCGTTCACCCCGGTTGCGGTGATGTTGCGTGGAGGTGAACCCGGGAGCGGATGGTCAGCCGAAGAAGACCTCGGCCTCCGCGTACAGGGCCGGGTCCACGAGCTTCAGCTCCTTGGTGGCCTCCGAGAGGGGCACCAGTTCGATCTCGGTGCCGCGCAGGGCGGTCATCATGCCCCACTTGCCGTCGTGGACCGCGTCGATGGCGTGCAGCCCGAACCGGGTGGCGAGCCAGCGGTCGCGGGCGGTGGGGGTGCCACCGCGCTGGACGTGCCCGAGCACGGTCGTGCGGGCCTCCTTGCCCGTGCGCGCCTCGATCTCCCGGGCCAGGTAGTCGCCGATGCCGCCCAGCCGGACGTGGCCGAACGCGTCCTTCTCGCCCGTGCGCAGCACCTCGTCGCCGTCCTTCGGCTTGGCGCCCTCGGAGACGACGATGATCGGCGCGTAGTCGAGCTGGAACCGCGACTCGACCCACTTGCAGACCTGCTCGATGTCGAAGCGGATCTCGGGGATGAGGATCGCGTTGGCCCCGCCCGCCATGCCGGAGTGCAGCGCGATCCAGCCGGCGTGGCGCCCCATCACCTCGACGATCAGCGCGCGGTGGTGCGACTCGGCGGTGGTGTGCAGCCGGTCGATGGCCTCGGTGGCGATGTTGACCGCGGTGTCGAAGCCGAACGTGTAGTCGGTGCCGGACAGGTCGTTGTCGATCGTCTTGGGGACACCGACGACGTTGACGCCCATCTCGTGCAGCTTCGTGGCAACGCCGAGCGTGTCCTCACCCCCGATCGCGATCAGCGCGTCCACGCCGAGGTTCTGCAGGTTGCGCCGGATCTTCTCGACGCCACCCTCGAGCGCGAACGGGTTGGTGCGTGAGGAGCCGAGGATCGTGCCGCCGCGCGGGAGCAGGCCGCGCACCGCGGGGATGTCGAGCGGTTTCGTGAGCGCTTCGAGCGGCCCCCGCCAGCCGTCCCGGAACCCGAGGAACGAGTAGCCGTACTCCGGGACGCCCTTTCGGACGACCGCCCGGATGACCGCGTTGAGTCCGGGGCAGTCGCCGCCACCGGTGAGTACGCCGACACGCATGGGCTCTCCATCGATGCAGAAGCTCAGGTCGAGGACACGCTAGTCGCACCCGTGGTCATTGTCCCGCGGTCGCCCGGTCCGCCTCCTCCAGCTCGTCGTACGGGGTGACCAACCCGTCCCGGGTCGTCCGTAGCAGGTCACGGCGGTGCAGGAGCAGCTGTGCGAGTGCGAGGAGCAGATACACCCCCGCCAGGACGACGACGAGCAGCCGGTCGGCGTCGGTGGGCAGCGTGATGCTGGCGACGAACTGCACGGCGAACAGCACGAACAGCGTGATCGCGCCCCTGGCGGTGAGCCCCAACGTGACGAGCAGGCTCACCGCGAACAGCGACTGCGCAGCGGTCAGCAGCAGTTCGAGGCGTTGCTGGGTGTCGAGCGGGAGCCCGCTCGTCGAGCGGGACGCGACCGCGAAGACGATCGGGATCGTGCCCACCAGCAACGTCCACTGGTTGACCTTGCTCGACAGCAGCGTGCCCAGCGAGTCGCTCGCCTTGAGCCGGGCCGCATAGAGGCACGCGACGATCAGCTCCGGTGCCTCGCTGGCCAGGGGGGCGACCCACTGCACGAGCAGGAACTGGTCCACGCCCAACTGGCTGCCGGTCTGCACCAGGCCCTCGGCGAAGTGCTCCGCGCAGGTCAGGATGACCACGGCGGCCACGACGAACATGGCGATGTACGTGGTGCGTCGGGGGGTGCGGCCGAGGTCCGCGACCCAGGCCGAGGTGCCGATGAGGTCCGGTTCGGTCGCCGGTGCCCCGGCCAGCCGCACCGCGTACACCACGAAGATCCCGATGAGCACCACGGCGTCGAGCAGCGTGAGTGACGTGCGCAGCGGCAGGTGCAGGGAGTAGAGGGTGGCGATGCCGAGGAAGACGATCTCCGCCGACATCGAGCGCTGCATCGTGACCCGGCCGGGGGCCGTCGAGGCGCTGCTGTGGCGACCCGCGCGCCGGGCGCGCACCGCGGCGAGCGTGGCCACGAGGACGACCAGCGGCCAGCCGACGCCGACCAGTACCCGGTTGGCGCCGGTCATGTTGGCCAGGGCCAGCGAGCACGGGTTGGCCCCGCCGGGTTCGGGCAGGCAGGTTCCGTGCTCGGCGTAGACGTGCCCCGCCCGCAGGCTGAAGACGAAGTCGACTGCGTACTCGGGCAGCACGGCCAGCAGTGCGAGCAACGCGAGCGCGAACCCGGCGCTGATGTCGACCTGTGCGGCCTCTGCGGCCCACGACAGCACGAACGCAGCGCCGATGATCGCGACCCCGTAGACGGCCGCGGCCAGCGGCGGCGGTAGCACCGGGTGGGGGAGCCCGAGGTAGAACGCACCCCCTAGGCAGGTGCCCGGAAGTGCGACGAGTACGGCGATCAGCAGTGGCAGCGGCGGCCGGGGCCGGTTCGGGGGCACTGCGCCGTCGTACCCCGGACGCTACGAGGGCGAACCTCCTAGGCGACCTGGTCCACCAGCCCGTAGTCGCGTGCCTCCTGCGCGGTGAACCAGCGGTCCCGGTCCGCGTCCGCCGTGATGGTCTCGACGGACTGCCCGGTGTGGTGGGCGGTGAGCTCGGCGATCTCGCGCTTCATCTGGCCGAACACCCCGGCCCGGATGGCGATGTCGGTGGCGTTCCCGCCGACCCCGGCCGAGGGCTGGTGCATGAGGATCCGCGCGTGCGGCAGCGCATACCGCTTCCCCGGCGTCCCCGCCGAGAGCAGGAACTGCCCCATCGACGCCGCGAACCCGACGGCCCACGTGGCGACGTCCGGGGTGATCAGCTGCATCGTGTCGTAGATGGCCATTCCCGCGGTGACCGAGCCGCCGGGGGAGTTGATGTACAGCGTGATGTCGCGGTCCGGGTCCTGTGCGGTCAGCAGCAGCAGCTGCGCGGTGATCCGGTTGGCGATCTCGTCGTCGACCTCGCGGCCGAGGAACACGATGCGCTCCTCCAGGAGGCGGTCGAGCACCGGGTCGACCCCGGGGCCGGCCTGCGGTGCGGCTCGCAGCACGGGGCCGCGCAGCGCAGGGGGCAGCGGTTGGGGTGCCGGCGGCGCCGGCCGGCCGGGAGGTTCGGGCACGGGGCGGGGGTGAGGCGGCGGACCCGCTCGGTGGTGCAGGGGCTGGATCGACACGATGGTTCCTCCCGAATGCGTGAGCCCCGACGGTAGGGCCGGCGCGCCCGGCGGAGGAGCTCTGTTCGCTCTCGGCGGGTGCTGTTCGCTCAGCGAGATGCTGGTTTGGACACCGGGCCGGGTGGGGTACTGCGCGGCGTGCAGGATGACGCACGGTCCGTCGACGGGGCCCACGAACGTCCCCCAGACGCGAGCGACGAGCTGGTGGAGGCGGTCGGCAAGTTCGGTGAGGCCGTCGAGTACATCGAGCGCGCCCGCGGGCACCTCTACTCGTTGCACCAGCTCATCGGCCACGCCGACCTGCTGCTCGACGAGGTCGTGGACGGCCTGCGGGCCACGGGACACGACGATCTGGCCACGCAGGTCCACGACGAGCTGCTCGGCGCCAACGTGCTCCCCGGCCGGTGGACGTTCCAGATCGTCGAGGAGTTCGACGACGGCTACTACGCCGCCTTCACAGCGCTCGAGAAGCGGGTGCGCGACGAGACCATGCTGGGCCGCCGGCACGTGTTCGAGGCCGAGATGAAGCAGCGGCGGCGCACCCACGGCCGTCCGGGGCATGAGCCTGCTCCCGACAGCACATGAGCCCGCCACCTCCTGGTCATCTTCGCTCTTCCCAGCACTGGGGCTGATCACTTACGTTCGTCGCGTTTGTCCGGAACCCAGGAGGATGACCGTGGCTCAGCCCTGCCCGGATCATGCCGGCGCCCGCCCCGGCCCCGTCGCTCTGCCGATGCTCACCGACCACCCGCGACGCCACGGCCTCACCTGCCTCTACCGGTGTGGCAACGCCTGCGCGCACGACGAGCCGAACCCGTCGGGCAACGAGTACTTCGCCGATGTGCTCGCCCGCTCGGTGAGCCGCCGCGGCGTGCTGCGGGCGGGCGCGGTGCTCACCGTCGCCGCCGGTGCGAGCACGGTGTTCGCCGGCACCGCAGCGGCGTCCCCGGCCGCCGCGCCCGGCGGCGCACCCGGGGGAGCTCCGCGAGGGCTCGACTTCGAGCCGGTGGCGCCCAACACCGTCGACGCGGTCACGGTGTCGCCGGGTTACCGCAGCCAGGTGGTGATCCGCTGGGGCGATCCCGTGGTGCCCGGCGCGCCCGAGTTCGACTTCGAGAACCAGAGCGCCGTGGCGCAGGCCGGCCAGTTCGGCTACAACAACGACTTCTGCGGGCTCGTGCCGCTGCGCCGCGGGGGCGGCGAGTCGTACCTGATGTTCAACAACCACGAGTACACGATCGAGCCGCTGATGTTCCGCGGCTACGACGCGGAGAACCCGACGGAGGAGCAGGTCCGGATCGGTATCGAGGCGCACGGGCTCTCGGTGCTGGTGGTGGAGCGCGACCGGCGCACCGGGCAGATCACCCCCGTGCCCGACAAGACCTACAACCGTCGCTACAGCGGCAGCGCCGAGTTCGTGGTCGACGGCCCGGCGGCCGGGTCCGACCTGCTGAAGACCTCGGCCGACGAGACGGGGACCGTGGTCCTCGGGACGCTCAACAACTGCGCGGGCGGCGTCACGCCGTGGGGCACGTTCCTGACCGGCGAGGAGAACGTCAACCAGTACTTCGCGAACGCCGCCGCCGTCACCGACCCGGCCGGACAGGAGCGCGCCGCGCGCTACGGCCTGACCAAGGGCGCCTCGGAGCGCAAGTGGGAGCGGTTCGACCCCCGCTTCGACATCGCACAGGAACCCAACGAACCCAACCGCTTCGGGTGGATCGTCGAGGTCGACCCGTACGACCCGAAGGCGCGGCCGGTCAAGCACACCGCGCTCGGCCGCTTCAAGCACGAGGGCGCCAACATCCGGCTCACCCGCAACGGCCACGCGGTCGCCTACATGGGAGACGACGAGCGCTTCGAGTACGTCTACAAGTTCGTCTCCGACAAGGCCATGAAGAACGGCAACAGCCGCCGGGACCGGGAGCACAACCGGAGCCTGCTCGCCTCGGGCACGCTCTACGTCGCGAGGTTCACCGGTGACAGCCCGCCTGCGGAGATCGACGGCACCGGGACCCTCCCGGCCGACCACGCGTTCGACGGTGGCGGCGAGTGGATCAGGCTGGCCTCGGGGGACGAGTCGTTCGTCGACGGGATGACGGCCGAGGAGGTCTACGTCTTCACGCGACTGGCCGCCGACAGGGTGGGCGCCACGAAGATGGACCGGCCGGAGGACGTCGAGCCCCACCCGCACACCGGCAAGGTCTACCTGGCGCTCACCAACAACACCGACCGCGGCAAGGCCGGAGCGGCCCGCACCGCTCCCGCCGACGAACCCAACCCGCGCACCGTCAACACCCACGGGCACGTCATCGAACTGGTCGAGGCGGGGAACGACGCCACGGCGACGACGTTCGGGTGGTCGATCCTGCTGCTCTGCGGCGACCCGAACGACCCGGCCACCTACTTCGGCGGGTCCGACAAGAGCCAGGTCAGCCCGATCAGCTCACCGGACAACATCGCGTTCGACGGCCACGGCAACCTGTGGCTCGCCACCGACTCCGGCCGGGCGCTGGGCATCAACGACGGGCTGTACGGCGTGTCGCTGGAGGGTCCGACGCGGGGGCGGACCACCCTCTTCGCCACCGTCCCGGTGGGCGCGGAGTGCTGCGGCCCGGTGATCGGCGACGAGTTCGTGCTGATCTCGGCGCAGCATCCGGGCGACCTCGACGACGCGAGCCCGGAGGCGCCTGCGTCGCTGTTCCCGGACGGCCCCGGCAGCCAGCCGCGCCCGTCGGTGGTGAACATCTGGAGGGAAGGCGACGACGGAGGTCCCGGCCGGATCGGCCAGTAGCCCGTGTCGGCGGGGTACAGCTAGGTGTAGTGCCCATGAGCGTTGTTGACGGCGTGTCGGCTTGAACATGGCGAGACCTCCGGGCGAGGTGTGAGTTGTCGACGCTCACCACCTGCACGGAGGTCTCATGGCCCACCGTAATGCTCGTCTGACCGTGCACGGCCGGATGGTGCTGATTCAGCGGGTCTTGTCCGGGCGCCCGGTCGCGCACGTCGCTGCTGAACTCGGTATCTCACGAGCCACCGGCTACAAATGGCTGTCACGCTGGCGCAGCGAGGGCCCGGCCGGGCTGCACGACCGCCCCAGTCGAGCACACCGGATCCACAACCGGACCGCGCCAGCACTCGAGCAGCAGATCGTGGCGCTGCGAGTCGAGCGCAAGCTCGGACCCGCCCGCATCGCCCCGCTGGTCGGGCTGCCCACCTCGACCGTGCACGCGGTCCTGACCCGCCACCGACTGGCCCGCCTCGCCTGGCTCGACCGCCCCACCGGCACACTGATCCGCCGCTACGAACGCGCCCACCCCGGCGAACTCGTGCACGTGGATGTGAAGAAACTCGGCCGGCTCCGCGACGGCGGCGGCTGGCGCGTCCGCGGCCGTGACAGCCACGAACGCCGCCGCTCCCGCTCCGGACCTCGGGTCGGATTCGACTACATCCACGCCGCGATCGCCGATCACACCCGCCTGGCCTACGCCGAGATCCACCCCGACGAGAAAACCGACACCTGCGCCGGGTTCCTCCGCCGCGCCGCCACCGCCCTCGCCGACCACGGCATCGACCGGATCGAACGCGTAATGACCGACAACGCACTGGCCTACCGCCGCTCCCAGACCTGGCGCGACACCCTGGCCGACTTCGGCGCCACCGCCCGGTTCACCCGCCGCTACCGACCACAGACCAACGGCAAAGCCGAACGGTTCAACCGCACCCTGCTCGAAGAATGGGCCTAGCAACGCCCCTTCACCAGCAACACCGACCGCGGCCGCAGCCCTACCCACCTGGCTACACACCTACAACCACCACCGCGGCCACACCGCCCTCGGCGGCCAACCACCCATCAGCCGAGTCAACAACCCACCTGGGCATTACAGCTAGTCGCAGCGCTCGGCCAGCGGCTCGCCCTCGTCGGGGGCGCTGCGCTCGAACGAGATGTGCACGTGGTCGTTGTGGTTCTCGGTGTCGCTGCCGCGGTCGGACATGCGTTCCCAGCCGTCGCCGTAGTTCGCCCGCTGCTCCCAGAGCACGTAGGTGATCCCGAGCTCGTCCTGGTTGGCGAGCGCGCACTCGGCGATCCGGTCGCCGCGTTCGCCGCGGACCATCAGGTCGAGGGCGTGCCCGCTCGGGTGGTCGGAGCTGCGGCTGCGCTGAGCCACGCCGCCCAGGCGCGGCTCGTCGTAGAGGCAGCTGAGGAAGGCGGCGGCGTCGCGTACCCACGGCTTCACGCGGCCGAGGCCGTCGAGGTCGGCGTCGCAGTTCGCACTGGCCGCCCGGGCCGCGCGCTCGTCCTCGATCCGGCGTGCCACGTCGGCGAGGCCTGCGGCCTTGACGAGCCCGGCGACGTCGACCTGGGGGGGCTCGGGCTCGTCGGGCGCGCTGGACACCAGGACGACGCCGGTGCGCGTGCGGAGGTTCGGGTCTGCGTCGCCGTCGACCGGCTGTTCGTCGGAGGCGAGCCGGATCAGCGACGACTCGTCCGCCACGGCCCCCGAAACGGGGGCGGTGGCCATCCCGACCCCGGGCACCACGACGGCGAGCACGCCGCCCGCGGCGGCGGCCGCGTTCATGCCGTTGCGCACGGCGGTGGGAGTGGCGACGCGGTGGCGTGCGCCGGAACGACGGGGCGGTTCGGTGAGCGCACCGGGGAACGCGACCCCGGTTGCGGGTCGCGGGTGCGCGTACCGGCCGCTGGGGGAGCGGTGCCGAGACACGACCTGCCTTCCAGACCTCGTGACCCGGGCGGGCGTCCGGCTGGGGAACCGGTGGACGGGGAATCCGTGTCCGCTGGGGGAGCCGGGTCACTGACTGGTCGGCACCGACGATAACCAGTGATCACGCTCCGAAACAATCCGCTTACTCAAAGTGAGACGGACGTGGCGTGGCGTGCGACGAGCGGGCGTGTCGCAGCGACCATCAGCAGCCCCGGAGTTCTCCGCTGCCCTTGCCGGAGCCGAAGGAGACGTGGACGTGGTCGAAATGGTTGGCGGTCACGCCGCCGCGGTCCTCCATCGGCTGCCAGCCGTTGCCGTGGTTGATCTGCTGTTCCCAGATCACGTACGAGATGCCGAGCGCGTCCTGGTTGCGCAGCGCGCATGCCGCCAGCTTGTCGCCGGTGGCCCGGTCGACCATGAAGTCGATCGCCTTGCCGGACGGGTGGTCGGAGGTGCCTGCTCGGCCGGCCACACCGTGCATCGTGGGCTCGCCGAACCGGCAACCGAGGACCTCGGCGGCCGCGCGGACGTAGGACTTCACCGCGCCGAGGCCCGAGGTGTCCAGGCCGCAGTCCGGCGACGACAGCCCGGCGGACGAGACCTTCTCCTCCTCGGCCTTCCTCCGTGCCTGCGCGGCGCGCTCCTCGTCGGCGGCACGCTCGGCCGCGACCCGGGCGATCTGCTGCTCGGCGAGCTGCACGGCCTTCACGAGATCGCCGGCGTCGACCACGTCCGGATCCGGCACGACCGGCTCCACGGCGGCGCGCAGCAGCACGTCGGCGCTCTGGACCGGGACGGCCAGCGCGGCGGGCGCCGCCGTCACCGGTAGTGGGGACGCGGCTCCGACCAGGGAGAACGCGCCACCCGCGACGGCGACGACGGCGGCACCCCGATAGATCGGGGTGGGTACGGACCGGTGCGCGCTGCGTCCCACCGCGGGATGGCCGGTGGCCATCCCCGATGAGTTCTGGTGCGCGCGCCGGCCCCGGGGGGAGCGATGCCGAGCCACGACCTGCCTCCGGATCGACGGCTTCGGCTGGACGTCCGGTCGGGGGAGCCGGCGGGTGGGGAGTCCCGTGTCCTGTTCGTGACCGTGCCGTCACTGATCCGAGAGCGAACGTAGGCAACCCGGGCCGGACTTGTGCGTCTCAGCGGTGCCCAATGGGATGAAAGTGCGGCGAGCAGCGGCGAGCGGCGCGGTATCGCCCGCTCGGCTCAGGGGGTGCCGGCGCTCAGGGCGTGAACGCGCAGAACTCGTTGCCCTCGGGGTCGGCGAGGACGTGCCAGCCGATGTCGTCGCCGCGGGGGCGCAGCAGTCGCGCCCCGTGGGCGAGCACGCGGTCGAGGTCCTCGGCGGTGACGTCGATGTGCACGCGATTCTTGCCGACCTTCTCGTCCTCGGTGGGGCTGACGACGAACCACTCGAAGGGCGCCCCGGGGATGTCACCCACCGCCCACACCTTCTCGTCCTCCGACACGAGGTGGCCGCCGAGCAGCTCCGCCCACCACCTCGCGGTAGCGCGGGGGTCGTGCGCGTCCAGCACCAGCTCGTAGAGCAGCTGGTCGGGCGGGGTCTCGCGGACGAACGCGCAGAACTCGCCCCCGTCCGGATCTGCCATCAGCGTCCACGGCAGCGTGTCGTCCAGCACGGAGGCACCGAGCTCCACGAGCTCCTCGACCGATCCGGTGTGGATGTCGAGGTGCAGGCGGTTCTTCGCGACCTTCGGCTCGGGAACCTCGTTGACCCACAGGGTTTCCTGCGGCGTCGGGCCGGAGAGCCGGACGACCGTCCCGCGGTGCGTGTCGAGCTCCAGGCCGAGCGCCGCCGACCAGAACCGGCCCACCCGCGCGGCGTCCTCCGCATCGAGGCAGAGGTCCTTGTAGGCGGCGGGCGGGCCGGCGGTGGTCACCGGGGAACGATAGAACGGTTCAGGGTGTTCAGCGCTGCCGGCGGTACTGCACGGTCCGGTCGTTCAACGGCTGCAGTGCGCGTGCGTTGCCCTTGGGGAAGAGCTTCTGGAAGTCCGCGACGGCGGAGTCGGAGATGGCCTGGTGCTGGCGCAGCACCAGCCAGGACACCCCCTCGGTGTACGGGGCGGTGGTCAGCGAGCCGTCGTAGCGGAACGTGGAGAGGTCGTGGGGCAGCGCGGCACGCAGGTCCGTGGTGACCTCCTTCGTCGGCCCGCACTCCTCGACGCGGGCACGGAGGACCTCGTCCTGCAGGGTGCCCCCAGGTCCACCGCCGGTGAGGAAGAGTCCGACGACGAGGGTCTGCCCCTGCGGTCCACGGTGGACGAAGTGCTGCTCGAGGGGGAACCGGTGGCCGTCGAGCTCGTGCTCGGAATGGGTGTGGAAGTGGAACTGCACGAGCTCGTAGCGGACGCCGCCGACGTGCACGGCAGCAGTGCCGGCCGGGACCTCCGCCTCCACGGTCTCCTCCGGGCCGCGCACCGTGCAGCCCGCGGCGTCGCCGGGGGCGTCCTTGCTGATGTAGTGGACGTGCAGGTCGACGTGCTGCGGGTAGTCGACCACGAGCTCGGGCAGCTTGGGGGCGTCGACGGCCGACCGCGACCGGATGTCGATCGGGCTCTGGTGGGACGGGGTCGCCGCGGCCTTCGCCGGGGCGGCCACGGCCGTCGAGGCGGACGACGCCACCATCGCCGCGGCGGCGACGGTGGGGACACCGATCAAGAAGGAGCGTCGGGAATGGCTCACGTCTCTGTTTCCTCCTGTTTGGAATGATCTTCGTCGCCCGTCAGGAGGATACGTCGAGAGATCATTTGCGAGAAGGACCCGTGCTGATCGCCGGCCCGTTGTCCGTCACGCAAGCCGCGCCGACCGCCGTCTTCGCGGTGGTAATCGCGCTCTTGCCGGAGCAGAGGGGGCCGATCGTCGGTGTCGAGCACCGGTGCAGCGGTGTACACCTGGGGTTATCGTCGCCTTCGGGCGAGTTGTGGGGCGTGACGAGCTGCACAGTCGAGGTCCTGTCCGATGCTGCGGAACCGGCACGATGAGCGTGAGGTGCTCGACCGGCTGTTGAAGGCCGCTCGGGCAGGTCGGAGTCGAGCGCTGGTGGTGCGCGGCGAGCCCGGTGTGGGCAAGACGGCTCTGCTGGAGTACGTGGTGGCACAGGCGTCCGGCTGCCGGGTGGAGCGCATCGCGGGCGTCCAGTCGGAGATGGAGATGGCCTTCGCCGGGCTGCACCAGCTGTGCGCGCCGATGCTGGGGCGGCTCGGGCGGTTGCCCGAGCCGCAGTGCGACGCGCTGCGCACGACGTTCGGGCTGGCGGCCGGGCGGGCGCCGGATCGCTTGCTGGTCGGGCTGGCCGTGCTCGGCCTGCTCGCCGAGGTCGCCCGGGAGCGGCCGCTGGTCTGTGTGGTCGACGATGCCCAGTGGCTCGACCGGGCCTCCGCGGAGGTGTTGACGTTCGCTGCGCGACGGCTGGTGGCCGAGTCGGTGTCGGTGGTGTTCGCATCACGGCTGGAGTCGGAGGACGAGCCGTCGACCGGCTTGCCGGAGCTGGTGGTCGCGGGCCTGTCCGACGCCGACGCGCGGGAGTTGCTGCGCTCCGCGCTACCGGGGCTCGTGAACGAGCGGGTGTGTGACCGGATCGTCACCGAGACCCGCGGCAACCCGCTGGCACTGCTGGAGCTGCCCCGGGGGCTGACACTCGCGGAGCTCGCCGGCGGGTTCGGGTCGCCGTCCCGCGCGCCGGTGCAGCGGCGGATCGAGGAGAGCTTCCGCAGGCAGCTTGCGCCACTGCCGACGCCCACCCGGCAGCTGTTGCTGGTCGCCGCGGCGGAACCGCTCGGAGACCCGCTGCTCGTGTGGCGAGCCGCCGGACTGCTCGGCATCAAGCCCGATGCGGCCGCACCGGCAACTGCGGCCGGGCTCGTCGAGATCGACACGCGAGTCCGGTTCCGACACCCGTTGCTGCGCTCGACGGTCTACCGGGCGGGCTCCGCCGAGCAGCGGCGCATCGCGCACCGGGCACTGGCCGAGGCCATCGATCCCCGCGCCGACCCGGATCGCCGCGCCTGGCACCGGGCCGAGGCGACATACGGGCTCGACGAGGACGTCGCCGCGGATCTCGAACGCTCCGCCGGACGGGCGCGGGCGCGCGGTGGCCTGGCCGCTGCTGCGGCGTTCCTGGAACGGGCCGCCCAGCTCACCCTCGAACCCGGCCGCCGGGCCGGGCGGGCGATGGCTGCCGCGCAGGCCACCCACCAGGCAGGCGCCTCCGAGGATGCTCTGGGACTGCTGTCCGTCGCGGTGACGGGCCCGCTCGACCCACTGCAGCGCGCTCAGGCCGACGTGCTGCGCGCCCAGATCGCGTTCACCACCAACCGCGGCAGCGAAGCACCTCCGTTGCTGCTCAAGGCGGCCAGGCAGCTCGAGCCACTCGACATCCGGTCGGCACGCGACACCTACCTGGATGCACTCTCTGCCGCCGTGTTCGCCGGCTCGTTGGCCACTTGTGCCAGCGTGCGGGAGGTGGTCGAGGCCGCACGGGCGGCGCCTCCTGCGCCGCAGCCGCCCCGGCCGGTCGATCTCCTGCTGGACGGTCTGGCGATGTGGTGCACGGAGGGTCCAGCCGCCGGGGTGGCGGAGCTGAAGCGGGCGCTTCTCGCCTTCCGCAGCCCGGACATCAGCGCAGAGGACGGGCTGCGCTGGTTCCGGCAGGCTCATGTCACCGCCGGGATCCTGGGGGACGACGAGAGCTGGGACGTGCTGGCCACCCGTTACGTCCAGCTGGCCCGGGAGGCCGGGGCGCTGGGTGAGCTCCCCCTCGCGCTGACCGCGCGCATCACCACGCACGTGCTCGCCGGTGAGCTGGCCGCGGCCGCGTCGTTGCGCGCCGAGCTCGCGGCGGTGACCGAAGCGACCGGCTGCCCGCCTGCGCCGCACGGTGCCGTGACGCTCGCGGCATGGCAGGGGCGCGAGGCCGAGGTCGCCGACCTTGTCGATACCGCCAATGCGGGAGTTCTGCGCCGCGGCGAGGGTGGCGGGCTGGCCATGATGGGCTGGGCGCAGGCCCTCCTGCAGAACAGCGTGGGCCGGTCCGAGGAGGCGCTGGCCCTGGCCACGAGGGCCGCAGAGGCCACGGAGGGGATCGGGCTGCCGACCGCGACCCGGGGGGCGCTGGCCGAGCTGGTCGAGGGAGCGGTCCGCTGCGGGCGGCCCGAGCGCGCCACCACCGCTGTTCGCCGGCTCACCGAGGTGAGCCACGCCTGCGGCACCGACTGGGCGTTGGGCGTCGCGGCGCGCTCGCGTGCCCTGGTGCTCGACGGCCAGGCCGCCGAGACCGCCTATCGGGAGGCGATCGACCGGCTGGGCCGAACCCGCATCCGTAGCGAGCTCGCCCGCGCCCATCTCCTCTACGGCGAGTGGCTGCGCCGCGAACACCGCCGCGTGGATGCCCGCGAGCAGCTCCGCACCGCCCACCAGATGTTCACGACGATGGGCGCCGAGGCGTTCGCCGCGCGCGCGGATCGCGAGCTGCGGGCCACCGGCGAACAGGTCCGCAAACGGGACATCGAGGTCAGTGGCGAGCTCACCGCCCAGGAAGCCCAGGTCGCCCGGCTCGCCGGCCAGGGCCTCACCAACCCCGAGATCGCCGGCCGGCTCTTCATCAGCGCCCGAACCGTCGAGTGGCACCTGCGGAAGGTCTTCCAGAAGCTGGGCATCACCTCACGCACGCAGCTCGGTCTCTGAGTCCCCGAGCTGTCCCCGGGGGCCCCCAGGGACAGGACCAGGGTCCGTATCCGGGCGCGACCTCGACATCTCCGCCCCATTCTCTTGATGTGGACCTCACACAGGTTCGAATCGTGCCGGACCAGCACTCCGTGATCACCATTCGATGAACGACGCCGACCAACTTCTGGGCCCCACCGATGACGACAAGGAGGAGGATGCGTCCGAAGCATTCGTCCGCACTGTGAACGACGCGGCCGGCCCGCTGTTCTGCTTCGCCCTGCGGCTGACGGGCAACACTGAGCGGGCCGAGGATGTCGTGCAGGAGACACTGCTGCGTGCGTGGCGGCACGCCGCGTCGGCGCGCGGAGCCCCCACGCCGCGCCCGTGGTTGTTCCGGGTCGCCCGCAACCTCATCATCGACCTGTGGCGCTCCGACCTCACGCGGCCGGTCATCGTCAGCGACGACGACGTTGTGAGCGCCGTGCCGGCGAACGACCAGTTCGAGAGGGCTGTGCAGTGCTGGGACCTCGCCGCGGCCCTCCGCCGCCTCGAGCCGCATCACCGTGAGGCCCTGACCGTGGTCTACCTCGAGGACCGCACCGTTGCGGATGCGGCCCGCCGGCTGGGCGTCCCGACCGGCACCGTGAAGTCACGCACCCACCACGCCCTGCGTGCGCTGCGTGTCGTGCTGGAGACGCAGAGGACGCTCTGACCGCCCGGGCGAGGTTTCCCCCGAGAATGAGAGGTGACGTCGGCACTTGTGGAGAGGTGAACGGATGCCCGCACTCCGGATCGACCGGCACGGCGACATCGCCGAGCTGGTGATCGACCGCCAGGAGAAGCGCAACGCGATGTCCTACGAGATGTGGGGGTCGCTGCCCGCACTGGCCGCCGAGGTCGACGCCGACGAGTCGGTGAAGGTGCTGGTGGTGCGCGGTGCCGGAGCGCACTTCTGTGCCGGTGCCGACATCAGCGAGTTCGGCACCCGACGCTCCACGGCCGATGCGGCACGCGGGTACGGCGACCGTGTCGAGCAGGCCGCACACGCGCTGGCGGAGATGCGTAAGCCGTCCATCGCGATGATCCAGGGCTACTGCATCGGCGGTGGCTGTGAGCTCGCGTTGGCCTGTGACCTCCGGTTCGCCGACACCACCGCGCAGTTCGCCATCACGCCGGCGAAGCTCGGCATCGTCTACGGCTTCACCTCCACGCGACAGCTCGTCTCCGTGATCGGGCCGGCGTTCGCCAAGTACCTGCTCTTCTCGGCCAACCGGATCACCGCGCAGGACGCGCTGCGGGTGCGCCTCATCGACGAGCTCGTCGAGCCCGACGCGCTGGAGAAGACGACAACCGACTTCGCCCGCACCATCGGTGCGCGCTCGCAGGTCTCCGTCCGGGGCAGCAAGCGGCTCATCCAGAAGATCATGGCGGGCCTGGACGTACCCGACACCGAGGCCACCGAGCTGCCGATCGACGCCGTCTCCAGCGACGACTACCGAGAGGGCGTCAGCGCGTTCCTGGAGAAGCGTCTCCCGGAGTTCAGGGTCCGCTGACGAGCGCCGGTGCCACGGGCGCGGGGGCGGTGGTGGCGGTGGCACGGGACGACGCGCCGGGCGGGAGCCCGATGATCCGTTTGAACGCGCGGCTGAACGCGGCCTCGGACCGGTAGCCCATCCGGCTCGCGACCTCCGCCACCGTCGCGCCGTCCTCGGTGAGGAGGGTGCGGGCGGTCTGCATCCGCCAGCGCGTGAGGTACCGCATCGCCGGCTCGTCGACGAGCTCGGTGAAGCGGGCCGCGAAGGCCGAGCGCGACATGGCCAGCTCGTTCGCCAGCGACGCCACCGTCCAGTCGCGGGCGGGGTCACGGTGGATCAGCGAGATGGCGCGTCCGATCTGCCGGTCCCGCAGCGCGCCGAGCCACCCTCGTTGCGCCGCGGGGTCGGTCTCGATCCACGCCCGCAGCGCCTGGATCACCAGGATGTCCGAGAGCCGCGTGATGACGGCCTCGCCGCCCGGGCGCATCTCGGCGGCCTCGGCGGCCACCAGCCGTAGCGTGCTCTGCATCCACTCCGCCTGCGGTGACCCCGCGGGCTCCATGTGGATCACCACCGGCAGCAGCGGGAGGATGTGGTGCGCGGCCGGGTGGTCGAGCCGCACCGCGCCGCACACCAGCGTGGTCGCCGCCCCTCCGCCACCGTGGCGCAGGATCGCGTACCGGTTCTGGAACTCGTGCTCGAGGCCGGTCACGTCCGGAGCGATGACGTCGGGCCCGCTGCCGAGCACGTGCCCCCGGCCGTGCGGCACGAGCGCGAGGTCACCCTGCTGGATCCAGCGCGGCTCCGCCCCGTCGACGTGGAGACGGCACCGGCCCGCCGTGACGATGTGGAACCAGAGGCAGTCCTCCCACGGAGGCACGGTGAGGCCCCACGGCGCAGTGAGCTCCGAACGGCAGTAGAAGCTGCCGGTGACGCGCAGGAAGTGCAGCGCCTCCCCGAGCGGATCCTCGGAGTGGAACTGGTCTGTGACCGACACGAGCCGAGTCTGGATGCCGATGTCGCCGGCGTCCAGAGGATCGGGACGAACGAGCATGAACCGGCGACTCCCGGGCATGGAAGGTCCGGCCGATCGGTCCGATGGTGGACGAACACGACACCACGGACCTTCGGAGGAACGCCATGATCACGGTGATGGGCGCGACCGGCCACGTCGGCCGGCAGATCACGCAGCGACTGCTGGACGCGGGGGAACCGGTCCGCGCGATCGGCCGCAACCCGCACGTGCTGGCCGCGCTCGCCGCCGCCGGCGCCGGGACGTGGGCAGGCGATGCGGCCGACGCCGCGTTCCTGACCCGTGCCTTCCGCGGGGCCGACGCCGTGCACACCCTGCTGCCCTACGACCCGACCTGGCCCGACTTCGGCGCGGAGCAGCAGCGTCTCGGTGAGGCGATTGTCACCGCCGTGCAGGCGGCCGGGGTCCGCCGCGTCGTGGCGCTGAGCAGCCTCGGGGCGGACCTCCCGGAGGGCACCGGGTTCATCGCCAGCCTGCACGAGCAGGAGCAGCGGCTGCGCCGGGTGCCCGGGCTCGACCTGCTCGTCCTGCGGCCCGGCGTGTTCTTCGAGAGCATCGCGGCCGCGGTGGACCTGGTGCGTGCGTTGGGCGTCAACGCCGACGCGGTGGCCCCCGACGTGCCGGTGCCCATGATCGCCACCAGGGATGTCGCCGAGGCGGCGGCCGCAGCACTTCTCGCCCGCGACTGGTCGGGGGTGCAGGTGCGCGAACTGCACGGACAGCGCGATCTCACCTATGCCCAGGCCACCGCAATTCTCGGTGCGGCGATCGGCCGGCCCGCGCTCGAGTACGTCCGGCTGCCCGATACGGAGATGGTGAGGGCCCTCGTGGAGGCCGGATTCTCGCCCGATACCGCGACATTGCACGTGGAGATGGGGCGGGCGCTCTCCGACGGCACGATCGTTCCGCGCGAGCGCCGGAATGCCGCGACGACGACCCCGACCCCGTTCGAGGCGGTCGTCGCCGAACTCGTCCAGGATCCGGTGGCATGATGATCGACGCGTTGCTGCCCAGCGCCATTCTGGTCGCCACAGTCGGATCCGGTCTGATGGCGGGGCTCTTCTTCGCCTTCTCCGTGGCCGTGATGCCGGCTCTGCGGCGGCTGCCACCTGCCGCGGGCGCGGCGGCAATGCAGTCGGTCAACAGGGCGATCCTCAATCCCCTGTTCGGCGTGGTGTTCGGGGGAACGACCGTGCTGTGCGTCCTGCTGGCGGTGGCGGCACCGTTCTCGGCGCAGCACGCAACCGCGTGGATCGTCGTCGGTGCCGTTCTCCACGTGGTCGGCTCATTCCTCGTGACGGCGGTATGGAACGTCCCCCTGAACATTCGCCTCGACGCCGTGGATCCCGACGCCGCCGCCGGCACCTGGAGCGAGTACCTCGTCCGCTGGACGGCGTGGAACCACGTGCGCACCGTCCTGTGCACGGCATCGACGACGGCGCTCGCCCTGGCGGTGTGACGGCGTCCTCGCAGAGGCGGTGTGTTCCTCGCAGGGTCTACGGCATCTGCGAGGAGCGCACCCACTCTGCGAGGACGTCTCTGGTCAACCCCGCGATGCCCTGCTAATCTGCCCGAGGTCTTGATCTTCGGGTCAGGGCTGTGGTGGTGGTCCTCTCGGTTGCTGACGTCGCGCAACAGGGTGGGGTTGCCGCCGCAGGGTTTCCGGGCGTGACGACAACCGTCCGGACGCAGGTCGCTGCCCCAGGCGCGACGTGTATGGCCCGTGGCGTCCTCGTGGGCCGTGTGTGACAGTCCGCGAACTCGTTTTCGCTGGTCATCCCCCTCGTTCCACGTCATCCCCTCTTCTCTGCGACTCCAGGGAGCACTCCAGATGCACGCGCATCCAGCTCACGACGGCGAGGCCATGGGCCCCGTCGTGCGTGCTGATGCCGCCGTGCGCCTGCGACCGTCCCCGGTGCAGATGTTGGTGCGGTTGATGCGGTGGGTGGTGGGGGTTGCCGTCGCGGTCGTCGTGCTGTGGGTGGGTGCGGCGTTCCTCGCGGCGCCGACTGCGGCCGCCGCCACCGTGCCGGTCACCACAACTGCTCAGGGCGCGCAGAAGGGAGGCAAGGAGAAGCCCGCAGGAAGCAGTGGCAGTGGCGGTGGCGGAAGTGACGCGAAGTCCGCCACCGAGAGCAAGAAGAGCAAGGAGCCGGCGAAGAAGGAGCCGGCGAAGAAGGAGCCGGCGAAGAAGGAGCCGGCGAAGAAGGAACCGGCCAAGAAAGCGCCGCCTGAGAAGGCCAAGAAGGCTCCGGCCGAGAAGGCCTCGGCGAACAAGGCTTCGCCGAACAAGACATCGGCCGAGAAGGCCTCGGCGAACAAGGCTGCTTCGGCCGGCAAGGCTTCGGCTGACAAGGCTTCGGCTGACAAGGCATCGGCAGGCAAGGATTCGACGAGCAAGGCTAAGACATCGACCGAGAAGGCTTCGGCCGGCAAGGCATCGACTAACAAGGCATCGACGAACAAGGCATCGGCTGACAAGCCGGCGAAGGGTTCGACCGCCACCGGAACGGTTGCGGCCAAGGCGAAGCGGACGGCCGTGCGAGCCGCCGCGGAGAAACTGACGCCGGTGAAAGCGGCTGCGGCGAAGTCGGCGGCTACGAAGACGGCGGCTGTGGCGAAGGCCGCAGCGGCCAGGGCGAAGTCGGCTGCTGAGAAGGTGACCGCTGCGAGAACGACGAGCGCGAAGTCGGCTGCGACGAAGGTGGCAGCCGCCGCGAAGGCGAAAGCGGTGAAGGCGGCAACTGCCGCGAAGACGGCAGCGACGAAGGCGGCAGGGGAGCCGACCGCCCCCGATGCGAGGCCTGCGAAGACCAAGACGACTGCGGCCAGGACGACTGCAGCCAAGGCGACCGCGGACGCGAAGACCACCGCGGCCGCGTCGAAGGCGGCGGCTGCCGCGAAGGTGACTGCGGCCAGGACGGCGACCACCGCCAAGGAGGCCGCGGCGAAGGCGAAGTCGGCCGCCGCGAAGGCGGCGACGGCGAAGACTCCGGCGGCGAAGAAGGCCGCGGCGAAGGCGGCGACCGTCGCGAAGACCGCCGCGACCAAGGCGACCGCGGCCAAGGCGGCTGCCGCGAAGGCGGCGACCGCGGCGAAGACGGCTGCGGCGAGGGCGACCTCCGCTGCTGGGAAGGTCCTGCCGGTCACCGGCGATGCCGCCGCGCTGCGCGCCGGGATGGCCTCGGCTGCGGATCCGCGCGGGCCCCCGCGTGATGGCCGGGCGAGCCGCGCGGGGCAGTGGCAGTCCGATGAGGACGTGCAGGAGCAGACCGAGCGTGTGCTCGACGGCGAGATCAAGGTGGACAAGAGCGCGAAGGCCCTTGCGGCCGAGAAGAAGAAGGTCGCCTCCGGCGCGGTGAGCAAGGCGACCTACGCCAAGCACGAGGCCGCGCACAAGAAGCTGGTGAAGACGGTCGAGGCCGACCGTGCCGAGCTGTCGCCCGATCGGGCCGAGCTGGTGGACGAGGTCGTCGACGGGCACCGTGCGCTGGCGAAGACCGAGACGGCGTTGGCGGCAGAGCAGAAGAAGGTCAAGGCCGGGACGGTCAAGGCCGCGGTCCACGAGGCCAACGTCGCCAAGTACGAGGCGACCAGGGACGAGGTCTACGAGGCCACCGACGAGCTGCGCGCCGCTACGGGCCACGAGGGTTCCGATGTGCAGGCCGCGGGCTCGCGCGGGGCGAAGGCCGCCTGTGACTCGAGCGGCGTGTTCTTCGAGTGCAGCGCCGCCGCGGGAGAACGCGGCTCCGATGAGCAGCGCGGTGAGCGGTGCATCGGTCTGGCCGGCCTGTCGTCCGGCTGTAGCGTCTCGGCGGGCTCCGGGGAGAACAAGGCCTCGGGGACGTGCACGATGTCCGGCGCGAAGCAGGGCTGCGAGACCAGCGCCACGACGGGGAAGAAGTCGGCCACCGCCTCGTGTGCCACCGGGCCCGACGGCTGCAGCAGCTCGAGCACCACCGGCAGCACCCGGGCCGCGTCCGCCTGTGAGGGCGCGAACGGATGCCGGTCGTCGAGCACCAGCTCCGCTCCAGGCACCGCTTCGCAGGACGGCGACACGTCGACGGCGAGCGGCACGTGTGAGCGCGAGTGCGCGATCAGCACCGTGGCGAGTGCCCGTGACGCGAGCGCCGACTGCCGGACCGGCAACGGCACCTGCGACACCACCAGCTCCGGCACGACCCGCGGTACGCCCACCGGCGGCACGGGCGCCGCGGCCGTCGTCGAACCGGCGGCGGCGAAGACGACGACGAAGACGAGCGAGGCCGCGACCGCCACGGGCGCCGCGCACTGCACGGCCACCGCAGGCGGCTGCCGCACCTCCAGCAGCACCGACCTCGGGAACGACGGCTCGGACCGCTGGTCCCGCCAGAGCTCGTGGGACACGGACGCGGAGACCGAGGACGGCTACTCCGCCGGCCGCCCGCAGTCGAACGCCGACGTGCAGTGCGAGCGGGGCGCCACCGGATGCTCCGGCACGGCGTCGAGCAGCACCGGCGCCACCACCACCTCGACCACCACGGAGCAGGCCGCCGCCGCGAAGCCGGCGACCGCGGCGACGGCGACGACGGCTGCGGCGGCTGCGACCCGCACGATCACCCACAAGACCACGAGCTCCGCCACGTGCTCGGTCACCGCCGGTGGTTGCGACACCAGCAGCGGCTCCGGCAACAGCACCGACGACGGCTACGGCAACGGCGGGTCGACCGGCACGGCACGCGCCGACACGCGGATCGGGTGCGACGGCGCCGCCGGTTGCTCCGGCACGGGCACCACCACCACGAACGCCACGGTCTCGAGCGGGACGGGCGAGACGGCCGCCGTCCGCACGACGAGCGGCTCCTCGTCCTGCACCGCCACCGCGGGCGGCTGCTCGGCCGACTCCACGTCGAACGCCGCCGCCCGCACCGACAGCGGCCGCGATGCGTGGAACGACGTCGCGGCGGCTGCCACGGTCAGCCCCGTGAAGCTGGCGGCCACCAGCACCGCCGGTTCCGAGGTCGACTGCGGGAGCGCGGCGTGCACGGGCACCGCGAAGTCGGCGACCACCGGCTCGGCGTCGGGCGACATCACGGGTGTCCGCGACAGCTCGGGTTCGGCCTCGTGCTCGGCGCACGGCGCGGGCGGCACCTGCTCGGCCGGCAGCGACACCACCGTCGAGGACCGCGACCCCGCGGCGGGCGCGTCGGGCTCGCAGGTCTCGGGTCCGGTCAGCGTCTCGAACGCCGGCGCCCGGGTCGACTGCTCGGGCGGGAGCGGGTCGTGCGGCGGCACCGCGGCCAGCTCCACCAGCGCGCTCGACACCGCCGTGTCGCCGCAGCGGAGGGGTTCCTCCAGCAGCGCGGACTGCACGGTGTCGGGTGGCGGCTGCAGCGGCGAGACCAGCTCGGCCGCGTCGAGCGCCCCGGACTACGTCCAGCTCGACGCGGCGACCGGGCAGCCGGTGAAGGGTCAGCCCACCAGCGGGCCGTCCAGCATCTCGTCGGCGAGCGCCTCGGTGGACTGCTCGGCCGGGGCCGCCTGCTCGGGCACAGCGCACACCGGCTCGGCTGCGTGGGACGGTGCCGTGGCCGCTGGGAAGCCGCGCACGTCGGCCGGCTCAGCCACCTGCGAGGCCGGCGGTGGGGCCTGCCGGGCCGAGACCACATCCGTGGCTCTGACCGCGCCGGGTGCCGTCCAGGCGTTGCCCGGTACGACTCAGGCCAGTGACGCGAACCAGGCCCGCGGGGACCAGGCCGGGGCGGACCAGGCCGGGGCGAACCCGGTGGTGAACCCCGCCCGGCGCCCCGCCGGCCCCTCGGCTGCGTCGGCGTCCGGTGCGGTGCTGGACTGCGACGGGCAGACCGCCTGCGACGGCAAGGTCACCAGCTCTGCCACTGCCACCGACCCCTCCACCTCGCCGGACCCTCGCGGCTCGCACGGCACGGGCTCGTGTGACGGCGTGTCGGGCGGCCGGTGCCAGGCCGTCACGAACTCGGGGGCCTCCAGCGGACCCGACGCGAGCAGCATCCGGCCGCTCGTGCGGGCCACCTCGACGTCCAACGCGACCGTCAGCAGTGCCACGGTCGGCGAGGACGGGCAGGCCCGGACGCCGGCCGACGCGCCGCAGGACCGGCCGGGACCGGACCAGCCCGCCACTCCGCCTGCCCCGACAGCGCCGGGCTCGTCCGCCGCCTCGGGTGCGCCGACCGTGCCGGGTGCGTCGAGCTGGACGAGTGCCTCGGCCACGCTGGACTGCTCCGGTTCCCCGGGCGGCTGCTCGGGCACGGCCCGCAGCTCGGCTGCCGGCGACGACGGCCCGAGCACCACCACCGGCGGCGCGGGTGCGCGTGGCCCACCGGGCGGCCAGTCGTCCTCCAGCGGCAGCTGCACCACCAGCGAGAGCAACTGCCAGGCCGCCACCAGCTCCACCGCCGGGTCGGGCCAGGTCGTGGCCGACATCATCACCGAGACCCGGAACGAGACCGCCGAGCAGGCCGCACAGCAGGCCGAGCAGGCACAGCAGATCGCCGAGCAGGCCCGCGACACCGCGGCACGCGACGGGGCGACCGCCGAGGAGAAGAAGGCGGCCACCGACGCGGCCTCGGTCGCCACGCAGGCCCGCAAGGCGGCAACGGATGCCGCGAAGCTGGCTGCGGCGCCGGTGAAGAACGCCCCGGCAACGCTGTCGGAGTCGAGCTCCTCCGCGCAGTGCGCGGCAGGCGACGGCTCGTGCGACGCGGCCACCACCGGTACCGCGACCGTGACGGCGGCCCTCGGGGCCGAGAAGGACCCGGCAGGCACCAGCACCTCGCGCAGCGGCGGGGAGTGCCGCAGCAGCGGGTCCGGCTGCACGGTCGGCAGCAGCGCGACGGCCACCACCGAACGTCACACCGGCATGGCTTCCGGTGCCGAGGCGACGTCGCCGATGGTCCCCGGCCGGTCCGGCACCACCCGGGCGAGCTCCACCATCCACTGCCCCGACAGCACCTGCACGGGCACCGTCACCGGCGACTCGGCCGCAGCGGCGAGCCCCGACGGGGGCAGCGCCGCCGCCATCGGTGCCGCGCGGGCCGCCGCGACGACGACGGGGAAGAGCAACGGCGCCGGGATCGACCCGGTCAGCCTCTCCACCTCGCACGGCGCGGCGAGCTGCACCGGCCAGGAGGGCGGCTGCCAGGCCGGCATCACCACCGGCTCGAGCGTCGCGGTCCACCCGGGTAGGGGTGCCGCCGCGGCCGGCCGGTTCGGCACCACCTCGGCCTCGGTGTCCGCCGACTGCCGGACCGCGACCGGCGCCTGCCCCACCACGACCCGGTCCACGAGCACCGGCACCGACGACCCCGCCGCGCTCGCCGCCACGCAGAGCAGCGGCACGGCCGGTGCGCGGGCCCGCACCGCCACGGCGGTGGCGACGGCCACCTGCTCCGCGAGCGGGCCGTGCGAGTCGGCGACCAACGGGTTCGCCTCCGACAACGTGGCCGAGGTCGCCGCCACCTGCGCCGGCACCGGCTGCCGCACCGCGATCCAGGGCGAGGCCCGCTACGGGGGCAACAGTGCGACTGCCCGCTCAGCCTGCACCGCCGGTGCCGACGGCGTCTGCCAGGGCACCGGCCGGGTGGGCGCCACCCCCACCGGCGCCGAGGTCTCCGCCTCCTGCGCCGGCACCGCGGGCGCCGACTGCGCGCACCGCTACTCCGCCCGCAGCGCAGCCTCCGACCGCAGCAGCGGCAGCACCGCAACGGCGAACGCCCGCTGCGGCGCCGCCGGGGGCGCCGGCAACGGCTGGTGCGCCACCAGCGCTGTCGCCCGGACGGGCACGGGCAGCGCGCTGGCGGCCGCGGCATGCCAGGGCAGCCCGGGCTCGGGCTGCTCCTTCAGCTACCGGGCGCACAGCAGTGCCGCCGACACCGGCCCCGGCACGCGCGCTCGCGCCAGCGCGACCGGCTCGGGCTCCGGGCGCTTCGGCGGCGGCCAGGCGGCCACCACCGCGGCCGCCGTCGCCGGGCCGGGCAGCGCACAGGCCTCGGCGTCCTGCACCGGCTCGGCGGGCACCCGCTGCAGCCACTCGTACTCGGCACGGGCCGCTGCCATCGCCGGTGGCGGTGCTGCGCGGGCCAGTGCCAGCGGGTCCGGCGGTGGCGGCATGGGTGGCGGCGGGGTCGCCGTCACCGCGCAGGCGCAGGCCGGCCCGGGGTTCGCGAGCGCGTCGGCGTCCTGCACGGGGAGTGCGGGTGTGAGTTGCCGGCACTCGTACTCGGCGAGCGTGTCGGCAGCGGCCGGTAACGGTAGGTCGTCGGCACGGGCGTCGGCCAGTGGTTCCGGGGGCGGCGGTATCGGCGGCGGCGGGGTTTCCGTCACCGCGTCGGCATCGGCCGGGCCGGGTTGGGCGCAGGCGTCGGCGTCGTGCACGGGCAGCTCGGGCACGCGATGCAGCCACTCCTACGAGGCGACGTCGTCGGCGGAGGCACGGGACCCGAAGACCGGTTCGCATGCGGAGGCGTACGCGCACGGCTCCGGCGGCGGTGGCATGGGCGGTGGCGGCGTGGCGGTGTCCGCGCAGGCCTTCGCGAAGGGCAACCAGGCCTACGCGTCGGCGTCGTGCTCGGGCGCGCGGAACTGCACGGCCACCTACTCGGCCCACGCCCGCGACACCGCGCACCTGGAGACCGCGGACGGCTCCTGGGACGCGGAGCACTGGGCCGGCTGCTCGGGTAGCGGCAACGGCGGGTGCGGGGTCACCGCGGTCGCGGTGGCCGGCCCGAAGGGCGGCGAACAGGGCGGGTACGGCACCTGCAGCGGGAACTGCGCGAACTTCACCCAGGGCGGGAGCAACGTCCTCACCCGCAAGGTCCCCCCGCCTGCCGCCACGAAGCCTCAGGACCCCACCGCCGGGGTGAAGGAGCTGGGTGAGGGCAAGAGCGGCATCGGGTGGAAGCGCAACGACGACGGCAGCATCACGATCACCAGCAAGGATGCGAAGGGCAAGCCGGTGGACACCACGTGCCCGGCTCCCTGCAAGCCCGGCTCGCCCGGCTCGAAGGTGGTCGGCGCCGACGGTCGGCGGGTCGAGGTCACCGACGACGGTGTGACGACCTCAGGTCCGTCGGCCACGGGCAAGCGGGCCCACACCTGCGGGAGCTCCGAGGGGTGCGGAGTGGCCGTCGACAAGGCAGGCAATGGCGAGTACTGGGTCAAGGGCAAGGGCGAGGTCCGCGACGGCAACAGTGGTTCGAGGATCGAGTACAAGGACTCCCGGCCGACCTCCTCGACGTCGGGTCCGGTGACGAACGAGGGCCACTTCGCGAACCGGGACGGCTCCCCGTTCACCACCACCTGTCGCGGCGGCTGCACGGGCGAGATCAGCAACGGCAAGGGCAGCACCGACCACATCGACCTCGCCGGCACCCCGAACGTCCTCGTCGGACGGGACGGAGCCGGTCACGCGGCCACCTTGGACTTCCAGGGGAAGGGCAAGATCACGACGGCCGAGGGTGACGTCATCACCGCCAACGGCGACGGCCTGAATCTCGACAAGGAATGGACCTACGCCACCACCCGGGACGCCTTCGGGAACTCCGGCCGTTTCCAGATCACCGGAGGTCAGACCGGCAGCGTCCAGCTGATCGAGGGCTGGCGGATCGACCAGACCCGCGCCGGAGCGGTCTACACCTTCTCCGACAAGGAGAAGCTCGACATGCTGGCCGCAGGCGGCCATCTGCCCGACTCCATCACCACCGGCGCGAACAACGGGATCACCGTGGTCACGCCGAACGGTCAGGGCAAGGGCGGCTCGATCACCTGCGTCGGCGACTGCGGCCTCACCCGGCCTGCGGGAATGACGCCGACCCCGGTGTGTCTGAACTGCGAGATCTTCGAGCCGCTTGCCAAGAAGGGTGAGACCCCGAGCGAGCTCGGTCAGATGACCTACAAGGGCATCGACGACAAGAAGCGGGAGTGGGTCGACCCGTACGGCAACCAGCACGAGTGCAAGGCCGACGGGCCTGACGGCTGCCGGATCACCATGCAGTACGGCCCCGGTGGTGGTGCGGTCTGCCACGGCAAGGCCTGCAGCGGCACCAACGCCAAGGGCCAGTACCTCAAGGGTGAGGGTGTGCTGCTCTACCCCGGCAAGAACGGCACGGACAACGTCGGCGTGGCCTGCCGCGGGGCCTGCGAGAGCAATGTCGAGAACCTGGGCTGGCTCGGCGACCCGGACGAGTCCTGGATGGCCGGTATCGACGCGGACTACGTGCGCCCGTCGCAGGACACCGCGGTGGACAAGGAGCTTGCGAAGGCACTCGGGCTCAAGGAAGGTGACCCGCTGCCGCCGCTGAACCGTGCCGGGCTCGCCGACCTGGAGGAGCAGGACGAGAAGCAGGGCACGAACCTGGCCGACGAGTACCGGAAGGCCCTGCCGGAGCTGTCGACGGCGCAGCGCGACGGCGCCTCGCTGAAGGTGACCAGCACCCTGAGCATGCTGCAGAACCGCAGCGACAAGCTCGAGGGGAAGATCGAGGGCCTCAGGGACGCCGTCGGGGACTACCGGGCTGCTGTCAAGGGCGGTCTCACCCCCGGTGAGATCAAGGCGCTGAAGCCGCAGCAGAAGGTGATCGACGAGGCGATCGCCATGGACCAGGACTTCCGCAACGGGCGCGCCCTGATCGACGGCATCACCGGAATCGCCTACACCCGGCCGAACGTGGACGCCGCGGCGCAGAAGATGGGTGCCGACCCCACCCTGCCCGGTCACCAGGAGGGCTTCGGGGCGTACGGCCGCAACGCCAAGGGTGAGCCCCTCGCCGAGCTGAGTGCCGCGGACAAGGCGAAGGCGAACGCCGCCCAGATCGCGGGTCTGAGCCTGGTTCCGCGCATCGAGACGCTCCAGGCACAGAAGGCCGCCTACGAACGGGACGTCGCAGCGCTCGAGCAGAGCGGGAACGCCACGCCGCTGGACGTCGCGCGGATGGACAAGCGCAGGGCCGACATCAACGCCGAGGTCGCGTCGATCGGAGGGGTGGAGAAGCGGATCGGTGCGATGGGGCTGCCGCAGGGTGTTGCCCCGGACACCGGGACCCAACGTCGGTGGGACGTCCTCTTCACCGAGGCGGCCAAGGACCCGGTGCTGGCCGACCGCCTGACGGACTGGAACGCACTCCAGAAGGATGCCGCGGCGCTGGCCCAGCAGATGAAGGGGTCAGGTGACCCCGGACAGAAGCCGTTCGTGGAAAAGTTCCAGCAGCTGAGCGGGGTCAGCGAGCTGAACTACAACACGCTCGCGCGAGATCAGGGCTCGCGGGCCGCAGGCAGCAGCCTGGGGGCGTTCCCGCTGCCATCGAGCGGGCGGCCGGACATCTTCTTCACGGTCAAGTCGGCCGCAGGCAAGCACCTGTACGACGGTGTCTCCGACCCGGTGCAGAGGAAGTTCTTCGACGAGGGCGTCAAGGCCTACGACGGCTATGACGGCGACCCCTTCATGGGCGCGACCGCAGCAGATCGGCGTGCGGAGTTCGCCGCGAGGGGCACCCCGCAGGAGGTACTGAACTCGATGTCGGCGCGCCTGACCGCCGAACAGCTCGCAAGCCTCGACGGCTCGGTCAAGGACTCCATCGGCGAGTTCGCCGACAAGGGTGCGGAGCACGACGAGATCATGACGATCTTCCAGGACCCGGAGTCGAAGGAACTCCGGTACATGCCGCTGTACAAGGTGGCGAACCCCGACGGCGACACGCGGTACATCGACGTCAAGGGCGCCCACTACGGCGACCTGAAGGACTTCCGCGAACACAACGAGCTCTTCAACGAGGAGACGAAGCTCCTCGCGCCGGCCGACCTGAGCAAGGACGTCGGCAACTTCGACGTGAGGACGACGTCGGGCAAGTACGTCTCCACCACCAAGAAGTGGATGGACCGCGGCGCGGGCGTCGCCACGTTCGTCGGGGTCGGGGCGATGTTCGTGGCCGGCGTCTTCGTTCCCCCGGCCGCCCCGGCCCTGTGGACCGGGGGCGCGATCGCGGCAGGCGCCGGGGCGGCCTACTTCGCCGGCAACGCGGTTCACAACATCTACCAGCGCAGCGCGCACGGTCAGTCCAACAGCTGGTCCAACCCGGCCGCCCGTTCCGACTACCTCGTTCTCGGCGCCTCGGTGCTGCCGTTCGCCGGTGGCGCAGTGGCGAAACTGGGCGCCCGGGCCGGCGCGAAGATGGCGGGCGCGGCCGCAGCGAGAGCCGCGGCTGTGCCCGCCGGCGCCGGCAGGGCCGCGGTTCTGCGCGCCGGGATGAACCGGGCCGCGGGTGTGCGCGCAGGCACCGAAGGCGTGGCGAAGGTCGCGAACATCGGCTCCGTCGCAGCCTTCGGCTACGAGAACATCAACGCCACCGCGCAGCTGGTCCGGGACTGGGACGTCATGGGGGGCGAGAGGAAGGCCTGGACCGCCGCGGGTGTGGGTATGGGATGGCTGGGGCTCGGGATGGGCGGTGCCATCGCTTCCGGTGCCGTGTCACGGCCACCGAGCGGATCCGCTCGGGGCACCGTCGACGTCCCCCTGCGCCCGGAGGTGGCGAGCGGCGTCAAGCGGCCGTTGATCGACCGCGTCGACGAAGTGATGGTGCGCAACCAGGCGGTCGACATCGCCACCCTCGCCGACCACCTGAACACGAGCCCCGCCGCAGTACGTGACGCGCTGAGTACGGCCACCCCCGGGGCCCGCGGGCAAGGGCGGTACCAGCTGGCGCAGGAGCCCACGACCGGAGCCGAGGTCGTCGTGCGGGCACCCGCGGCGACCCCCGCGATCGGAGCCGGAGCCGGCCGCGCCGAGCCGGCCGCGTCGGGCAGACCCGGACGTGGCGCCGAGAGTGAGGTGCCGGCGCGCCCCACCGTCACCGCCGTGCGCAACGCGGACGGGACCATCGGTTTCCGGACCCCCGAGCGGCCTGCCGGGACGGCGCCGGACGGGCCGCCCGTCGACTACATCGTCACGGCACGACCCGACGGCGGCTGGAACGTCACGACGAGGCCGGTCAGTGAGCGCCCGGCATGGCAGTACCCGGTCGCGAACGAGCTGCCGGCCACCAAGTTCGTCGAGACCTACCGGTCGAAGCCCACGTCGCCGCTGGCCGAGGCGGCGCTGGACCACCTGACGCGACGCGGCGGGGAGACCCGGCAGGTGATCGGGGTGACCGTGCTGCTCGCCACCCACGTGCTCGCACCCGACGTGGTCGGAGCGGTCGCTCCCGCTCCCCACCAGCCCGCACCGGCGGTCACCCACGCCGCGAAGCAGTCCGGGTTCGAGCTCGGCTCGTTCGGCACGTCCGCCGAGGGCTCGGCGCGGGGCGGGTCCGCCCCGTCCCCTCGGCCCGCGCCCGAGGTCGGGCCGGTGATCGCGATCACGCCCGGTCTGGAGCGGGATCTCGCGAACGGTCGGTTGGGTGCCATGCGGATGGTGCCGGTGACGAATCGGGCGCTGAGCCGGTTGCGCGCCCCGCGTGGGGTGTCGGCGCGGGAGTGGGAGGTCGCCGGCCCGGTCGAGAAGGCCAGGTTCTGGCACGACCTCGGCCAGTCCTTCGCCCAGCAGGCCAAGGGGGTCGGAGGCTGGCCCTTGGCGTACGAGCTCGCGGCCGAGGCGGCCGGCCGGCGGGCGATGTTCTCCGCTGTCGCCGCCGCCGACGCATACCTGCCCTCCTCGACCCGGACCAAGGACATGGTGATCGGCGACCTGTTCCGGCGGCTGGACACGGGCTCGATGACGCCGCCCGAGGTCGAGACGTTGCTGCAGAGTGGATGGTTGCCGTCCCCGGACCAGTCCCGCGCGGCCGTCGATCTGTTCACCGGCCGCCACCAACTGGTCTGGACGGCCGACCAGCGGGGTGAGGTGGCCGACGCGCTGCGCGAGGTGTCGAAGCTCGGCTGGCGGGCTCCGACCGAACGCGTCATGGGTCACGGTGGCGGCTCCCGGGTCGCCCCCGGAGCCCGCGACGAGCAGGGCGCGGCGCAGCACCACAGGCTGACGGAGGCCACCGGGATCAGCAGGCTGGCGGACCGCACCGGTCTCACCGCCGGGCAGGTGGTGGACGTGGTGCGCGTGGCGTTGCAGCGGCTGCAGGCGGGCGCGGCGGTCCCGCGGGCCGGTCCGGAACCGGTGGACGTCCTGCGGCTCGACCGGCTGCAGCCACAGGAGCTGCAGGTACTCGCTTCCTACGGGAGTGGGCGTTCGCTGGGCCGCATCGCGGCCGACCTCGGGCTGAGACGGGCCGAGGTGAAGAGATCGCTGGACCTGGCCGTCGAGAAGCTCGGCCGCGACGGCGGACGGCTCCCGGCCACGGAGGCCGGCACCAGAGCCGAGGCCGCCGCGCAGTTCGCGAGCGGTGCGCGGAGCGGTGTGTGGCAGGTGCGCAACCGGCTCCGCGGGATCGAGGCCGGCCTCGATCCCGCCGAGCGGGACGCGCTGTGGAACACGGCGGACCGCATCGAGGAATGGCTCGACCGGTTGTCGCCACCGCGGCGGTCCCAGGCCTACCGCGAGCTGATCGCAGCCCGGATCGTCTCCGTGCGCGAACTGGCGACGACCAGCGACGCCCGGCTCGCCGAGGCCGGCGTGAGTGCGGCGACCGTCGCGGCGCTGCGTTCGGTGCTGCCGCAGGACGGCCTGTCGGCGGTGGCCGGAGCCTTGGCGCCCGCTCGGGACGGCGCGCTCGGCCGGCCCACGATGGAGGCGCTGGTCCGTCAGGCACTCGGGGTCGGCCTGTCCGAGGGGGCCGACCGCGGGCGAGCCCTGGCCGTGCTCCACGGGCAACTCCGCGCGCGGCACGGGCCACTGGCGGCGGCGATCGGGCAGGGCCGCCCCCGACCTGGTCCCGCAGCCCGCCTCGGGCTGGCCGTTCCTGCGATGGCTGCCGCAGGCGGTGGAGCTCTGGGAGTGCTCCACGCAGCGCCGGTGCCCCTCGTGGTCGCTGCCACGGGACTGGCCATGGCCGCCGCGGCCGCCGTGATGACCGCCTTCGGTCCGGTCCGGGCGCGCGGGCCTCCGGCGCTGGTGAAGGCCTACCTCGCCGTCGGCGGGTCGGCCGTTCTGGGTGGTGGGTTCGCCACCCTTGGCGCCGGAGACAGCGTCGCGGTGATCGCAGGGGCGGTCACGGCGCTCGTCGGCTCGGCGGTGTTCGGTACGCCGCGTGGTGCCCGCACAGGCAGCGCAGCGCTCGGGACGAGGATCGCCTCCGCCGGACCGGCGGGAGTGCTGCTCGCCCTGCTGGCGGTGGCGGACGCCTCGGTCCCGATGATCGTGGCGGCCGGGGTCGGCGCGCTGGTCGGTGCCGCGGCGAAGGTGACGTTGCGCGGGGCTGCGCAGGCGCAGATCGCCACGATGCCGGGTCGGCCGGGCACGGTGCGCCGGGCGGTGACGGCGGCGGTGCTCCTGACCGTGCTCGCTGTGCCTACCGTGATCGGCTCCGTCCCGCCTGCGCAGATGCACGGCGTCGCAGGTGCAGCGGGTGAGCTCTGGCTCCCGGTGCTGGACCTCGGGTGGGGCCGCGGAACGTTGATCGTGGTGGGCGGGCTGACCGCGTTGCACGCGGGCAGGGCCATCGTGCTCCAGATCCGCGACCGCGTGCGGACGGCCGTGACGGATGCGCACGAGCGTCCGGTGGCCGGTAGTGCTCGGGTGGCTGTGGCCAGGATCGTGAACGCGTTCGCGACCGGCCCGGGAGAAGCGGCGCTGACTGCGCTGGTCGCTGCCGATCGGGCATGGCGCGAGGCGCGGCAGCAGGCGGAGCGGGATCCGGCGGTGGCCGGGACGGTGCAGGCGCGTGAGCAGGCCCGTGTGCAGGCGCGGCAGGCCGTCGAGGTCGCGGCGGGCCAGGCGGTGTGGGACGCGGTCCGGCTCGGTGTGTCGGACCGGCGGATCGCGCGGGCGTTGGGTCGCAGCCCGGACGAGGTGCGGGTCCTGACCGGTGACGTCCGGACCGCCCTGGTGGTGCCGACCGGCCGGGCGTCGCGGTGGGGTGCCCTGTGGGGGCTCGTGAGCCCGGTGGTGTCCGTCCACCGCCACGTGGTCGCCGCGATGGGTGCGCCGGTGGAGGCGGCTCGTGACCAGGTGGCGCGCGCCGAGCGGTGGGTGCACCGCTACCGCGCGGAGGTCGAGCACACGGCGCGCTCCGGGGTTCGCTGGTTGTTGAACCCGCCGGAGGCGCAGCGGCGGGGCGAGGTGCGTGGTGAGGCGCACCGGGCGCGGGTCGCGGAGGAGCTCGCGTCCCTGGGGCTGCCCCGGGCGTGGCTGGACGCGGTCGAGAACGACCCGGGCATCGCCGCCTACCCGGATGCGCTGGGAGGCCACCCGGATCGGCACCGGGAGTTCGAGACCGATCTCGCGCTGGTGTTCAGCACGATCACCCAGGCGCAGGAGCGGCTGACGCGGGCCGAGCGCAAGCGGGACCAGGCGGTCCGGGACTGGTACGACGCGCTGGCCACCCATCGGGACGAGCTGGCGGTGGCCGTGCGTGCGGCGGTGGGTGTGGGTGCTCCGGTGGTCGCTGTCGCCGGGGCGACGGGGTTGGGCGCCGCGGACGTGCGAGCGATCGCCGGCGGTGGTGGTCCCGCGGGCCCGGTGACCGGCGGCGGCGGGATCGGGGCGCTGACGGTCCCTCCGCCGGCGACCGGTCTGGCACGCGGTGGTGCGGTGGCGCGCCCGAACACCGCAGCCCGCGGCGCGGTTCAGCGGACCGGCGACCCGATCCGGGGGCCGCCGGACATGGGCTGGGCCGGTCGGTACGGCGCCGGCCGGACGCTGCGGACGGCCGTGGCAGAGCAGGTCGAGGCGTGGCGGCGCTGGCAGGTGGCGGAGCGGGACGCTGAGGCTGCGCTGGCGGCGCGTCGTCTGCTGCGGGAGGGACTCGAGCAGCAGGCCGGTGGCCTGGTGGCGATCATGGCCGGAGCCGGGGCCCCGGCGGTCCTGGCCGGGCTGGCCCCCGCGAACGAACGGGTGGCGGCCGCACTGACGGCTCGGGACGTCGCCCGCGCCGCCTTCGTGACGGCGGTCACCCCCGCGATGGAGAAGGCCGCGCGGGACGGCGTGCCGCAGCGGGTCATCGAACGAGGGACCGGCCTCCCGCAGGGGACGATCGCCGAGCTCGCGAAGAGCTGGGAGCCGGACTCTCGTGAGCGGCTGGTACGGGTGGACGCGCTGCGCGAGTGGTGGGTGCGGCAGTGGGGTGTGGTGCACCCGCCCGCCGAGCTGATCCTGCCCGACGGGCGGCGGGTGACCTCGGCGTGGCTGGCCGAGCAGTTCGGCACCGGCGGTGACGCGGCGCTGGCGCTGCTGAAGGACGGCCGGGTCGTGGCCTTGGTCAGCGGCGACCGGCTGGCGGTGTTCGACCTGTCGGACGGGCATTTCCATCCCATCGGCTACGACGACCCGCGGGGCGGGGCCTACATCGAGGGGCACCTGCGGAAGCTGGCCGACTCCGGGCACCAGGGTGTGATCACGTTCCACCCGATCCCGCAGCGCGGTAAGGGTCTGGCCGGCTCGGGCGGGGCGTTCTACTACGGGATCGTCAACGTGGTGACCCTCGGGCTGGTCTACAACGTCCGGATCCTCGAGATGTGGGGCCAGTTCCCGGACGTCCGGATGCTGGACACGATCCGCCGGCTGCCACCGGATCTGCGGTGGCGCGCGGTGATGGGGTCGGTCGGGGCCCGGATGGACATTCCGGGCGCGTTGAACTACCTGCGTCTGCTGGCGGTGATGAACCCGGACCTGGTGAAGCTGATCGGGGAGACCACGATCGCGAAGGAACTGGTCCGCGTCCTGCTGGGAGAGCAGGGGATCCACACGATCAACCCGAGGTGGTTGGAGCAGATCGAGCGCCTGGTCGCCGGGGCCGGCCTGTTGCGGACCGCCGTCGCGGATCCCGACGTGGCGTTGACCGCGGCGGATCTGCCCGCGGGGCTGGCCGAGGTGGTGACAGGTCCGCGTACCGACCCGGAGCGCGTGGCCGTCGCGTTGCTGCCGGCGTTGCTGGGTCATGTCGACGACATCAAGACGCTGCTGGAGCGGACGGGGCACGGTGCCGCCGCGAAGCGTCTGCTCTCGGCCGCGGAGCAGAGCAAGCTCGACGTCTTCAACGCGCACCTGCGGGAGCTGCTGGCTGCGGTCGAGGAGATCGGGTTGGCCGTGGTGCTGCACAACGACTTCGGGTTGGCCCGGATCCTGGCCAACGCCCGGGTCGGCGAGACGACGCCGGACGAGCGGTTCGGGATGCCGCTGCTGAACCTGCTGGCCGAGTACCCGACGGCGAAGATCGTCCTGGCGCACCTGGGCGTGGGTAAGTACACCCGGATGTCGGTGGAGCACCTGGACGTGATCGACGAGATCCTCTCGAACCCGCGCTACAGCCACATCAGTTTCGACATCTCCTGGAACGATGTGGCCCGGCACCTGCTGGCCGACAAGGCGATCACCGACCGGTTCATCCAGCTGGTCCGCGACCACCCGGACCGGCTCATCTACGGGTCCGACGGGGTGTTCCCGGCAAGCGTCGCCCAGAACTCCCGGCACGCCCACGACATGGAGCCGATCTTCGTCCGCATCCGGGACGAGGTCGGCCACGACGCGTTCCACGATGTGCGGCACGCCAACCTGGAGCGGCGACTGGCCGCTGCGGAGCGGGACGTGCAGGCGTGGGCCTACGCGCAGCAGAACGCCGCGGGGCTCGACGCGTGGCGCCGGGCTGCGTTCTCCGCGGAGCGCAACCGGATCGTGGACGACTGGCGTGAGCGCTACGAGCTGGAGCAGGGCGACGGGCTGCGGCGCACCCTGGCCGAGCTCGGCAGGCCCGACCCGGGCCGGTGGTGGGAGGAGACGGGTCCCGCCGCCCGGCAGATGCACAGCCTGGTCCGCTGGCACAACGCGGTGACCCTCGCAGTGGTGGACGGACGCAGGCTGACCCCCCGCATGGTCGTGGCGTCGCTGCGTGCGATCTGGGCGGACCGCCGCGGCGACCGGGCCGATCGGCACGCGGCGAAGCAGGCGGCCCGCGCCGAAGCCGGTCTGGGCGGCACCACGGACACCGCCGCCCTGGGTCTCCGCGATGCCGACGGCAACGCCTACACGTTGGAGGCGCTGGTCGCCGCTCACCAGACCAGCGGGGCGATGGGGGACCAGGCCAGGGCCGCGTGGGTGTTGGGCGAGGTGCAGCGCACCCAGCTCGCGCAGACCCGGGACGCCGCCGGGCGGAAGGAGCTGCGCGGGGCCTACACGGCGAAGGCGATCGTCGCTGCCGCTGTGATGGTCGGGCTCGGCGCGGTCGCGGCGACGGTCGCTCCGTGGGCGTTGCTGCCCATGGCGGCGTCGGCGCACTACGCCGCGTTCGCCGTCCGTGGTGCGCTGGGCCTGCACCGCACCGCCTACAACCAGGAGCTGCGGGTCCTGGTCGAGTCGATCATGGAACGCGGCCAGTTCGACATCGGCACCATCCGCGTGCTGATCAGCGTGATGCGCAAGTACGCAGCGCTCGACGGGTCGACCCCGAAGCAGCTGGCGCGTTTCGACGAGGTCGCCAACGAGTTCCTGGTGATCGCGCACGCTCTGGTCTTCTCCCCGCTGCGGCCGGGCCAGACCGCGCAGGGGCGCCAGCACGCGGCGCTGAAGGAGTTCTCGCTCTTCCTCGACAAGGCGGCTGTCGAGCTGGGCGCCCAGGCGCAGTCCTTCCAGGGCTTCGCCCCGAACGCCGGACTGCTGGGCCGGGTGGTCAACACCGTGCTGGCCGGCACGTACCTGGTCAACCTGGCCGTGCAGGTGGCGGCAATGGCGAACGGGACCGGCCTCGCCGTCTGGGTCAACGGCGCGTTCGCACTCTCGTCGGTGCTGTTCCTGGCGCAGGCGCTGTCCGTGACGGTCATGGGGTGGGCCGGCATCGACTTCAGCAGCCACCCGCTGCTGCGCAGGGTCGTGCACCTCGGGGCGATCCCCGCGGTGACGGTGGGGAGCCTGCTGCTGACCATCCAGACCGGCGTGATCGACAACAGCATCCTGGTGCTGCCGGCGCTCGGGCTGACCGCGGCAGGCGGTTACCTCTCCGCACTGGGCATCACCATCGAGCTGGGCCACGGCCGTCCCGCCCCCCGCCGGGGCGCAGGCGCGAACGCCGTTCTCTTCGGCAGCCTGCTGGCGTTCGGGGTGATGAGCATGCTCCCCGACCAGGTGGTCGGGCTCGGCATCGGTGCCGGGGTCCTGCTCGTCGGAACCTGGGCGCTGTCGGCGTTCGACACCTGGCGCAGCCGGCGGACGAGGGGCCCACCGTCCTCCGGTGCTCCCGGGAACCCGACATCCGTCAGCTCCGGCCCCTCGGGCGGACCGAGCGCGGGCGGAGGCACCGGCAGGCCCGGGACTGCGCGGTCCGGAGCCGTCGTACCCCTCGCCCTCGGACTCGGTGCGATGACCACCACGGCCGCTCTCGGGCTGACCGCAGGCCCGGCCGTGCTCGGCCTGGGCGTGGTCGTCACCGGGATCGTGGTGATGACCGGGCCCGGGAGCCTGGTCGGACACGCCGTCGGGGATGCGGCCCGCGCACTCGCGGACCGCATCGGTCCGGCGCGCACCGCACTGTGGAACGGGCTGGATGCACTGCGCCCGGTTGTCGTGTCGTCGCTGGGCTGGCTGCGGTTCGCCCTGCTCGGAGTGGGCGAGCGGCAGCGCGCGGTCGTGGAGTCGGCGCGGATCGCTCGAGCGCGTGAGCGGCTCGCCGGCGCGTCGCGGGCCGGGTGGACCGCCGAGCAGTCGAGGGCCGGGCGGCGGCTGCACGCCGAGCTGGGTCAGCTCGGCGTGGACGCCTGGGCGGTGAGTGGCGGACCGCGGCCGGGTGCGTACCGGATCGACGACCTGGTCGCCCGCGTGGACGCGGCCGTGGCCGGGGTGGACGCGCTGGTACCCCCGGCGCCGGTGGGGCGGGCGAAGCGGCTGCGGGCAGCGCTGCGGCTGCTCGGGCGCGCGCCGGTGGTGGTCGGCCTCCTCACCGCGGGCGCGGTGGCCTCGGACTGGATCGGCGCCGCTGCCGCCCAGGCCGGAACCCGGGTCGGCACCGCCGATGCCGGCGGCACTGTGACCGGCGGCTGGTGGGACGGCGCGACGGGTCTCACGGTGGCCGGGGTGACGGTCGCGGTCGGGCTCGTGCTCAGGCTGCGCGGGTGGTGGACGCCGCGTCAGGCCAGGGCGCCACCGGCCGCCACGGGTCCGACCGGCACCCGGACCGCCACGCGGCTGCTCGCGCTCGCCCGGTCCTGGGTCGCCAACCGCGCGATGGCGCTCCGCAGCGCCGGCACGTCGCCGGTGCCCAACGCGGTCGTCGGCGATCTCGTCGATCTGGCGCCGGGGAACCCGCTACGGGGGTTCAAGGTCACGAGGTCCTCGGCTCGTTCGGACGAGGAGCTGCTGACGTCGGTGTTCGCCCCGGCCGACGGCCAGTTCCTCGCGATCCATCCGAGCGCGCCGGGCATCCTCCTGCAGGGCAACCACCGGCGGTACGAGCTGATCAGGCGGGCGGACGACCCCGGATCGGCGATCGACTGGGACACGCCGATCTACATCAACCGGCTCCAGCTGAACCCGACCTCGCCGGGACCGGCCGTCGTGCGGCGGATGGCGCGGCTCTTCACGCGCCACGGCCCGCCGATCACCGGGTCCCGCCCGGCGACCAGCGAGGACCTGCGTCGGGTGGCGGCCGAGATGACCGTCCACCCGGACGGCCACGGCGCCATCCTCGCCCCACCTGCCGACCCGCTGCGCGAGCACGCGCTCGACCTGCCGGTCGACCCGCGTGACTTCACCCTGGTCGCCCACGCCGATCGCGGCGGGGTCCGCTACCCGGCAGCCGGCCCGGACGTCCGCATCGGCCACGACCAGCTCGCACAGCTGCTGACGGACATCCCCGAGTTCACGGCCTGGCGCTACTCCCGGACGGACGGGACCGGCCGGCTGGTCGTCTGCGGGTGCGAGATCGCCGTGGACACCGAGGCGGCGCTGCGCAGCCTCGCCGCCACCCTCGGCGTGCCGGTGGCGGGAGCAGACGCCGTGGTGCTCGTCCACCCCGCGACGGCCACCGCGCCGGCCCGGGTCTCCCTCGGCACCCGGGCGGACGGGACCCCGGGCCGCTGGTACCTGGTCGAGCGGGGCCGCGCTGCGTCGGAGATCCCCGCGCCCACGGGCGTGACCGCCACGGCGGCCGTTCGCCTCGGCCCGCCCGGCGTCACCGCGTCGATCCCCCCGGGCGCAGGTCCGGTGCGCGCCGGCACCGGCGACGCCGACGCGGCGCCTCCCCTGACCGCGCAGCAGCTCGAGATCATCGACCGCGAGGTGCTCAGGCACGGGCATCAGCTCGTGAAGACCCCGCAGACCCGCATCAAGTTCCAGCGGGACCCCCACCGGTACGCGCGCGAGGCGAGCTGGGTGGCGGCCGTCGTCGGCGACGTGCTGGAGGGCCTGGCCGCTCCGGTGATGGAGCGGCTGGCCACGGAGCGCGGCGAGCAGGTGCTGAAGAACGTGGTGGCGCGCCTGGTCAACGGGTCGGGGAGCACCGGTGACCTCGTCGAGTTCGACTTCCTGTTCCTGGACGACTCCGGACCGGTCCGGTACGTCAGCGCGAAGGCCAACCCGAAGACGTTCGCGCCGGGAGCGGACCGCGCCAAGCTCGCGAAGCTGTTCTCCGAGATCCCGACCGAGTCCCCGGAGGCATTGCGGGCGTACCTGTCCTACCTGCGGCTGAACCCGGCCACGCTGGCGAACATCGTCGGCGTCGAGGTCTCCTGGAGCGGCTCCGACGGAGCGATCCCGCTGGCCGAGTTCCGCCGTCTCCGGGTGCGTGGCGTCGACGCGAGCGATGTCGCGATCGAGATGATGACCCCTGCGGGACCGAAGGCCAGAGGTCACCACATCGACGTCACGCGCGACGAGCTGGTCGACGCGGTCATCGCCGGCATCGGCCGTCGCATCGCCGCGATCGAGTCCGGGGAGGGCTGAGCGGCGGCGGGGGGAAGAATGCCCAGGCACGGGAGGTGTGCGATGGCCGGCGCGACGCAGGTGTTCGTGGCGCCCGGGCCGGACGAGGACGCCCTGACCGTCACCGACCTGCCGTGGCTCGCGGGGCGCGCCGTCGTCCTGCCCGCGCCGCAGTGGCGGCTGGTCGTGGCCGAGGCCGCACTGCTGGACCCGCAGTCCGCGGCCGAGCTCAGGCGGGTCTCCGGCGACTTCGCCTACGACTCCGACCCCGACTTCTCGCTCGACCACGAGGAGCTGGCCGCCCTCGTCCGGCTCCTCACCGGCCTCGGTGCCCGCCTCGCCGAGCGCCGGACGTTCGCGGCGCAACCGCCGGAGGACCTGGAGTTCGTCCTCGACGTCGACGACTACGTGGGCATCGTCGAGCTGGTGCGCCTGGTGTTCGAGGAGTCGGACCGCACCGGCCTGCCCTTCCGGGCGTGGGTCGAGGTCTGACCGGGTTGGCACGGCCCGCGACCCGGTGGTGACCCCGCGGGTTCAGGAAAGCCACTTTCCTGCCCTGAGAGGGCCTGAAAGTGGCTTTCCTGAACTTTTGGTAGGGGCTTCAATGCGCCGGTGGACGTTCCCGCTGGTGTGCTCGGTCGGCTGCGGGGGATCTGCCTCGGGCTGCCGGAGGCGTACGAGGAGGTGGCGTGGGTCGGCGTCCGCTGGCGGGTTCGCACACGGACCTTCGCCCATGTCCTGACCGTTGAGGGGGGTCGGCCCGCGGCATTCGCGCGCGCGGCGGGCACCGAGGGCCCGTGCACGATACTGACGTTCCGCTCGGAGGGCCCTGAGCTCGACGTGCTGCGTCGCTCGGGGCCGCCGTTCTTCGGGCCGCCGTGGGGGCCCGAAGTGGTCGGGATGGTGCTCGGCCCGAACATCGACTGGAACGAGGTCGCGGAGCTGATCACGGAGAGCTTCTGCGCCCGCGCACCGATGACGCTGACGAGGCAGGTCGAGCGGCCGCCGGGCTGACCGGCACCTGGGCGGCCCGGCTGGGGTCGGCTGGGTCGTTCGAGCCCCGTGCACCCGTGGGGTCGGGCTCGGCGGCTTTTCCCTTTTGCCCCATAGGAAAGCGCGATGGTGCCATCGATCGGGGTCCGTTGCCCGGGTCTTTCGTGGAACATAGCGTGGAGGTCGGAAAACAATTCGGACGATCCGGCGGGAGATCGGCAATGGGGAAGTATGTGATCCAGCCCCACACGCGGCTTCAGGAGTGGGTGGCGGAGGAGCACGGCTATTTTGCGGCCGAGGGCCTCGACTACGAATTCCAGGCCAACGGCCTGTCCGGTGGCTCGCGCACGACATCGGCGGTCCGCTCGGCGGACAGTGTCCCGGAGGAGGTCCGGTCCGGGGCGTTCGAGGACATGTCGGCCAAGCGGTCCTGTGACATCTCGGCGGCCTGCCACTGGGCGGTGAACGCGGTGGCCGCGGCGGGTGCTGGAAAGATGTGGGGCAGCGCCTACTCGATCACTCCGGCCGCGGTTTTCGTCGCTCCCGGCTCCGACCTGACTCGCCCCGAGGACCTCGCCGGGGTCGAGGTGGCCGTGGGCTACCACTCGGGCAGCCACTACGCGACGATCCAGGCGCTGGAGCCCTTCCTGCCATCCGACCAGCTCACACTCACGTTCCAGGGGCTGCCGAACGACCGCCTGCGGCGGCTTCTCCGCGGCGATGTGCAGGCCGCGACGCTGTTCGGCCAGCAGTTCTACGTCGCGGAGCAACTGGGCTACCGCAAACTGGTCGACGCCACCTTCGCCGTCGGCTTCCTGGTTGCCGAGGGCGCCGATCCCGAGGAGACGAAGAAGTACTTCCGGGCCCTGCGCAAGGCTCAGCGGGACATCGACCTCCAGCCGCAGAGCTACCTGCGGTACTGGAACCGCGAGATGCCGGAGGACATCGCGGCCCTCGTCGACGTCCGCCGCTTCGGCCCGGGCGAGCGGATCGTGTTCGAGCCCTACACTCGGGAGATGTACGAGACCACCCAGCGGTGGATGAGTGCCCACGACCTCCTGGACCCGCGGCTCGGGAACGAGTCGACGTTCGACGGCGTCGTCCTCGTCTGACCGGCCGGTCGGGCTGAGCCCGACGGGAGCCGCCGTCGCAGAGGCACTCGCCTCGATGAGGGGTGTGGCGTGTGAACCTCGATCTGTACCGCCTCTCGGTCTTCGTCGCCGTCGTCGATCGCAACGGGTACTCGGCGGCGGCCCGCCGGCTCAACCTCAGCCAGTCCACGGTGTCCCATCACGTCAGCGAGCTGGAGCGGGCCTGCGGCACCGAACTCCTGCGCTACCACGAGAGGGCCGTCCACCTCACCCCCGCGGGCCGGGAGGTCTACCTGAGCGCGATCGCGATGCTCACGGAGCAGAACCGCCTGCAGGACTCGCTGGAGGACCTCAGGCAGGGCCGCCAGGGCCGGGTGCGGCTGGGCGTCAGCATGGCGTTCGAACAGAGATGGTTCTTCGACGAGGTGATCGCGCCGTTCAGCCGGTCCCACGGGGAGACGTTGCTCGCGGTGCGCTTCGGGCACAGCGCGCGGGAGGCGCAGGCCGTGCTGGACCGCGAGCTGGACCTCGCCTACGTGATCCGGTGGCACCTGCCGGCCGAAGCGCGCTTCGAGCCGCTCCAGGAGGTGCAGCTGACCTTCCTGGCGGCCCGCACCCATCGACTGGCCGACCAGGAGTCCGTCACGGGTGACGAGATCGCCGAAGCGGGTCTCATCACGGCGCCCCTGACGGGCGACGAGGAGAACTTCTACCGTGCGGCCCTCCACGAGTTCGGCATGACGCGGGTGCGTTCGGTGCTCGAGGTCGGGGGTATGCAGACCAGGTTCCTCGCTGCCGCAGCCGGTCTGGGCGTGATCGCGACCTTCCTGCCGACGCGTCCGGGCCCGGTGGACGCCGATCTCGTGGCGCTGGCGGCGGTGGGTCCGTTGATCAGGGTCCAGGTCGGTCTCGTGCGGCGCAGCGACGATCCGCCGGAGACCGGCACCGAGGACCTCGCCGGCTGGCTGCGGAGGATCGCCGCCCGCTGACGGCACGAATCAGGCAAAATTGCTGACATGTGTTTTTCGGGCAGATCCGAAATCCGGATCGAGGAGCTTCTCGGACCTGCAGATCCAGGCCGCGGGCGACACCTGCCGGATTCACGTCGCTACGCACCGCTGAGATCATACGGATCCCTTACGGATCTGGTGTGTGGAGAATCAAGTTGGAGCTGATCTGTCGGCTTCGGTAGCGTCGGCCGGGCGGATCTTTCGCCCCGTTCATGTTCTCCGGCACTCGCTCCCGAGGTGTTCTTTTCATGCTGAATCGACGTACGTTCGGAAAAATCGTGGCGTCCACGGGGATGGCAGCGACGATCGGGGCGGCATCGACCTCCGTGGCATCGGCTGCCACCGGTCGGTCCGCTGCCGCCACCACCGACGCCGCTGCCGGGGCGTCGGAAGGCGGCCGCAGGGTGGTGCTGGTGCACGGCGCCTACGCCGACGGCTCCTGCTTCTCCGACGTCATCCCCCACCTGCAGACGGCCGGCGTCACGGTCACGTCGGTGCAGAACCCGCTGACCTCGGTGGCCGACGATGTCGCTGCGGTTCGCCGCATCCTCGACCTGCAGACCGGGCCCACGGTGCTCGTGGCCCATTCGTACGGCGGCACCGTGATCAGCCAGGCGGGCGACCACCCCAAGGTGCGCTCGCTGGTCTACCTGTCGGCCCGCGCACCCGAGGCGGGTGAGGACTACGCGGCCCTTTCCAAGAAGTTCCCCGCTCCGCCCGCGAACGCCGGCCTGGTGTATGAGAACGGCTTCGGGCAGCTCACGGAGAAAGCCTTCCTGGACGACTTCGCCAATGGCGTGCCGGCGGAGCGGGCCCGGGTGCTCTACGCGGCGCAGGGCCGCATCGCTCAGACGTTGTTCACCACCAAGACGTCCGCGGCGGCCTGGACGTCGAAGCCGACCAGATACGTGATCACCACCGAGGACCGCACGACCAACCCCGAGCTCCAGCGGTTTCTCGCGAAGCGGATGAAGGCGAAGACCATCGAGGTCGCATCGGGACATCTCTCGTTCATCACCCATCCGAAGACGATCTCCGCATTCATCCTGGACGCCGTGAACAGCAAGTGACGGGTGGGGTCACCGGGGCGGTAGGTTCGCGATCATGACGGAGGTCGGTCTGCCCGACGGTAGGACGCTGGAGTACGTCACCGTGGGCCCGGCCGACGGGGTTCCGCTGGTGTTGCACCACGGGACGCCCTCGGCGGCGGTGGTCTTCGAGCCCTGGGCGGAGGCGGCGGCGAAGCACGGGTTCCGCCTCGTGATGTACTCCCGCCCCGGGTACGCAGGCTCCAGCCCACGGCCAGGGCGCACCGTCGCCGACGCGGCAGGCGACGTCGCGGCCGTGCTGGACGCGCTGGGAGCCGGGCGCTTCGTGACGGTCGGCTGGTCGGGCGGGGGTCCGCACGCCCTGGCGTGTGCGCGGTTGCTGCCGGACCGGTGCGGGGCCGCTGCCCTGATCGCGGGGGTCGGGCCGTACGGCGTCACCGGACTGGACTTCCTCAGCGGCATGGGCACCGAGAACCTCGAGGAGTTCGGCGCTGCGCTCGAGGGAGAGGCCGCGCTCACCTCCTACCTGAACGAGCAGGGCCCCGCGTTCGCCACGGCGCAGGCCGCCGCGCTCGGTGCCGCGCTCGGCGACCTGGTGTCCGGGATCGACCGGGCCCAGCTCACCGGCGAGTTCGCCGACTACCTGGCCGAGTCGTTCCGTGCGGCGTTGCGTTCCGGCATCGGGGGCTGGCGTGACGACGACCTCGCCTTCGTCACGGGCTGGGGTTTCGGGCTCGGCGACGGCCGGGTGCCGGTCGCGGTCTGGCAGGGCGGCGAGGACCGCATGGTGCCCTACGCCCACGGCCGGTGGCTCGCCGAGCACGTGGCCGGCGCGGAGGCGCACCTGTCACCCGAGGAGGGTCACCTGTCACTGGTGGTCGGTGGCTTCGAGGGGATCGTCGCCGACCTGGCGCGCCTCGCCGGCTGAGGCGTGCCGGGCGGCCCCACGCGGCGCGGCCGGAGCGGAAGCGGGGCAGGATGACGGGGTGCGCCGTAGGGCCGATGCCGCCCCGATGTGCGCTTCCACCGCAACTCCCGAGATGTCTCACCATCGCCGGGACGCCCGTGCACGGCGGGGCGGGGACCGTCGACCTCTCGGGAGCATGTGATGCGTAGGTGGTGGCCACTGGTCGCGGTCGGCCTGGGCGCGTTCATGCTGCTCATCGACGTCACGATCGTCAACGTCGCGCTGCCGGACATGGCCACCGACCTCGGCGCGTCGTTCAGCGGCCTGCAGTGGGTCGTCGACATCTACGCATTGACGCTGGCCGCGCTGCTGCTGGGCACGGGGACGATCGCCGACCGGTTCGGACATCGCCGCGTCTACATCGGTGGGCTCACGCTGTTCGGGCTGGCGTCGCTCGGCTGCGCGCTGGCGCCGTCGACGGAGCTGCTGATCATCGGCCGGGCCGTGCAGGGCGTCGGGGCGGCGGCGATGTTCGCGGCCACGCTCGCGCTGCTCAGCACCACCTACCAGGGCCGGGACCGCGCCGTGGCGTTCGGCGTCTGGGGATCGGTCAACGGCGCTGCCGCCGCGGCGGGGCCGATCATCGGCGGGTTGCTCACCCAGCACCTCGGCTGGGAATGGATCTTCGCGGTGAACGTGCCGGTCGCGGTCGTCGCCGTCGTGATCACCTGGCGCACCATCGCGCCGGACCACGCGTCCCGCTACCGCCGCTTCGACCTGCCGGGAATGGTCGCGTTCACGGTGTCGGCCGCGGGCCTGACCTACGGCCTCATCCGCAGCGGGGAGGCTCCCTGGGGCGATCCGGGCGTCTGGGGGCCGGTGGCGGTGGCCGCCGTGGCTCTCGCGGCGTTCGTGGTGATCGAGCGGCGCTCGGCGTCGCCGATGCTGGATCTCGCGCTCTTCCGGCACCGGACGTTCGTGGGCCTGGTGATCGGTGGCGCGCTGCTGTCGCTGGCGGCCTGGTCGATGTTCCCGTACGCGTCGCTGTGGATGCAGAGCCGGCTCGGCCTCGGACCGGTGGCCACCGGGCTGGTGATCATGCCGATGTCCGTCGTCTCGTTCGTGGTGCCGCTGGTCATGGGGAGGTTCGGGCACGCGATCGCGCCGCGGTACTCGGTGACGGTGGGGCTGCTGTTCATCGCCGCAGGCTCGTTCCTGCAGGCCAGGGTGCAGGCCGACTCCACGGCGGCCGTTCTGATCCCGGGGATGTTGTGCATCGGCCTCGGCGCGGGCCTGTCCATCCCCCCGCTCTCGTCCGCGGTGATGGGTGCGGTGCCCGGCGAGCGGGCCGGAATGGCGGGCGGCGCGCTGAACTCGGCCCGGCAGCTCGGTCTGGCGGTCGGAGTGGCGGTGCTCGGTGCCGTGTTCTCGTCCGCGGCGCCCGGCGGCGTCACCGGCAGCGCCGCGTCCGTCGCGACCGCCCTCAACACCAGCTACACGGTGGCCGGCGTCATCGCCGTGGTGGGGGCGGCCGCGGTGTTCGTCCTGGTCCGGCCGAGCCGTCCCGCCCCGACCGACGTTGCAGCAAAGCCACTTTCACGCAACGTCGTTGCCTGAAAGTGGCTTTGCTGCAACGAGGGGCGCCGGTGCGGTCGCGGAGAGCACCGCGCAGCCGGTGAGGAACAGGCCGACGCCGCCCCCGACGGTGACGACGGTGGTGGCGCGGTCGAGGTCGAAGGCCCAGCCGAACGTCAGCACGGCGCTGTGGAAGCCCGCGACGTCGAAGACCGTGACGAGTGCGGCGAGGGTGCCGGCGGACGCGCAGGTGGCCGGCCCCATCGGGTGCCTGGCGAGGGTCAGGGCGACCCCCAGCCCGCCGAGAGCCCAGCAGAGGACGCCGATGCCCGCGGCGGCGAGGACGACGCCGACGGAGGCGGGCCGGTCCAGCACCAGCGACGAGCCGATCACGTGCAGCACGTGCGCCCCCACCACCAGGACGGTCACGCCCGCCACGGCGGTCGCCGCCGTGCTGTGCCTGCCGCGTTCCGCAGCGGCGGCGCCGAGGCTGAAGGTGCCGAGGGCCGCGGCCACCGTGACCGACCACCACGGCACCGCAAGGGGAGGGGCCGGCCACGTCCGGTCGCCGTGCACCACGACCTGCTGGTCTCCGACGAGGAGCGGGACCAGCCAGGCCGACGTGCCGTCCCGGGGTGGTGCCGCCGGGGCTCCGGCCAGCCGGGAGTCGGCCCACGCGGCGCTGCTGCCGGTGGGGACGAGGGGCTCCTGACCGCGGGGGGAGTCCGGCGGCGGCAGGACGGCCACCGTCTCCCCGGTGTGGTTGTCCAGCCGCAACCTCGTGCCGCCCTCGATAACGACGAGCGCGAGGCCCGGGACGGCGGGCTCGACGGCGAGGACGCGGGGGATGCTGGTGCCGGGCGCCGCGGCGCCTCCACCGTGGGCCGCCGCGACCCCGGCGCCGAGCGGCAGGAACAGCAGCGCCAGGAGGAGCCCGGCTGCTCCCCGCACGGCCGGGCCCACGAGGCCGGTCAGCTCGCCCGGGTGGGGACCGCCCCGGCCAGGGCGGACGGCCGGGTGGCACGGTCGGCGAGGGTGGCGAACACGAGCGTCAGCGCGGTCCAGAGCACGACGTGACCGCCGAGCGAGGCCAGTCGGAAGTCGTAGAGCACGGCGGCCGGGAAGTCGCGGGGGGTCTCGGAGATCGCGGGGAGCAGGAAGGCGGCCAGGCCGACGAGCACGACGTAGCCGCCCGCCGCGCTGAGCACCGCGTTCCACCAGCCGAGCCGGTCGGCCAGCCGCCGGCACAGAGCGGTGGCGGCCACCGCCCCTGCCACCGAGATCACGATCATGACGACGAAGAGGCCGGTGCGCTCGCCGATGGTGTCGTCGAGGCTCGATGCCGGCGGGTTGGCGGGGTACTTGAGGAACGGCACCAGCACCGCGGAGGTGAACCCGACGAGTGCCACGACGACAGCGGTGCCGCGCACCCCGAGCCGCCCGAGCCGGCCCTGCGCCGTGGCGTGGACCAGCGCGAGGATGCCGCCGACGGCGACGCCGTAGATCAGGTAGCCCACCGCGAGCCCGATGCTGCTCTGCACGCCCCGGCTCACCAGCGCGGGGCCACCGGTCTCACCGGAGGCGGCCGAGACCATGTCCTCGTAGGCGATGCCGCCTTCGAGGGCGGGCTCGCCGAACACCCGGGCGAAGACGAACGCGACCAGGCCGGCGACCAGTCCGGCGATCATCCCGCGGACCAGCAGTGATCTCACCATCGTGGGTGCCCCGCTCAGTGGCAGGGGAAGCCGAGCAGGTGCCGGCCGTCGTGGACGAACTCGTGCAGCATCTCCCCCGAGAACACGGAGGTGGCGCCCTGGTCCATGCCCACCAGGTACAGCAGGGCCAGCAGGACGACCCCGGCGAAGACCGCCCATGGCGCGATCTCGCGCAGGGGGATCGGAGTGGGAGCGATACCGGCGATCGGGGACTCGACAGCTGCCTGCGACATCAACACTCCTCGGCCACACACCTGCACATCTGATGAACTGCTCAGGTGAGTGTTCTGTCCGTACCCGGAGGTGTCAAGGTGACGACGACGTGAGCGGTCGTGTCACGCTGCTCACCTCCGCCCCGACCGCGGCGACGGCGTCGGCGGCCTTCTCCGCCGACGAACCGCTGGACGCACGGGGCCGGGCGTGGGCCGCCGCCGGGCGCGGACGCGTCCCGCGGGTCGACCGGGTCCGCCACGCGCCGGAGCGGGCCGCCCGGCAGACCTGCGAGATCCTCGGCCTGACCGGCGACGTCGATCGGTCGCTGCGCGGCTGGGACGTCGGGCGGTGGGCGGGTCGCAGGCTCGATGACCTCGCCGCCGACCGGCCCGACGACGTGTCGGCCTGGCTGACCGACCCGACCGCCACGCCCCACGGTGGCGAGGCGCTCACCGTGCTGCTGGCCCGCGTCCGGCAGTGGCTGGCGGCCCTGCCCGCCGGGCACACCCTGGTCGTGTGCGACCCGGCGTTCGTACGTGGCGCGGTCGTCTCGGTGCTGGACGCGCCGCCCTCGGCGTTCTGGCGGGTGGACGTGGCGCCGATGACGCTCACCGATCTGCGGGGCGGTCCGGACCGGTGGACGGTGCGCACCACGGCCCTGCCCCTCCGCGGAGGTGACTGAGAGCACGTCGCGATGGCCAGTCGAATGACGGAGGGCGGGCCGGGCGGCTCCCCTTACCGTCCGGAAGGACGTGCCGAGCATCGGCCGGGTGCCGGGCGGCGCCCTGACGTGACCGGAGGGAACGGCCGCAGTGGGCCTCGAGATACCTGACTGGCTCCGCCGCACGCTCGTGCCTACGCCCACCGCGGTGCCGTGGAACGACGTCATCCGTTCGGGGCTGACGGTGCCGGTGCCCCTGGGGATCGGCATCGCGCTCGACAGCCCCACCCTCGGGTTGTTCGGCTCGCTGGGTGCGTTGCTGGGTGTCCTGGCCGAACGCAGCGGGACGTCGGGTCAGCGGCTGGCCCGGATCTCCGGGGCGTTGGCGGTGGGCACCGTGGCGATGGTGCTCGGCCGGTACACCTACGGCATCGGCGTCGTTCCTCTTCTGGTCGTGCTCGGGTTCGCGCTGGTCTCCGGCGTGTTGTGTGCCGTCCACCCGCTGCTGTCCTTCGCCGGAATGCAGTTGCTGGTGCAGATGTCGATCGCCGGCGGCCTGCACACCGACGTCGCACTGGGGCAGGTGGTACTCGTCTACGTCGGCGGAGGGGTGTGGGCGATCGCCGGAGCGTGGATGCAGAGCAGCCTCGAACACACCGACGGGCAGTACCGGGCCGGCGTCGTGGACGTTGTTCGCCGCTCGGCGCAGATGCTGCGTGCGGCGGGAGAGGAGCGCCCGGCAGGGGCCGAAGCGGCGCTCGAAGCCGCCTACGACCTCGTTCTCGCTGCTCGCCCGCGCTCCGCGTGGCGCCGCCGGGAGGTCAACGCGGTGATCGCGCTCCTCGCGGAGATGCCGGCTCTGGTCGCGTCCGTCGTCGCGCTCGCCACGAGTCGCGACCATCGACGGGCAGCCGGCGAGCTCGCCGGGTCCCTGGACGGGCTGGCCGAGGCGATCGCCCGGCACGACCACGACTGGCGCGTGTCCGTGGCCGACCCGGGAGCCGGTGATGCGGAGACGGCCCTGCGGACCGCCGTTCTCGACTCCGTCGCGGCCGTGGCGCGGGCGATCCGGGTGGGCGAGACGGGCCCGGAGGTCGCGCGCCCCGCTCTGCGCGTGCACGACCCCGTCGCGGTTGTCCTGCGCAGGGCGACGACCTGGTCGTTCACGCTGCGGCTCATGCTCTGCATGGGCGTCGCCGAGATCCTCCGGCAGATCGACCCGCTGGGCCACGGCTACTGGATCCTGCTCACCGCGGCGCTGACCTTGAAACCCGACTTCCAGCCCGTGCTGCCCCGCGTCCTGCAGAGAGGACTCGGCACGGTTGTCGGCGGGGTCCTCGGAGTGGCCGTGTTGATGGTTCCCGTCGGCTACGCGGTGCTGCCGGTCATCGCCGTCCTGTCCGCCGGAATTCCGTACACCGTCCGGCGCAACTACGGCATGTTCAGCACCCTGGTCACGCCGATAGTCCTGCTCCTGCTCGACTTCGGCGGCCCGGCCGGTCTCGGCATCGTGGTGCAACGGCTGGTCAACACGGTGCTGGGCTGCGCCGTCGTCCTGGTGCTGGGTTATCTGGCGTGGCCGGGAACATGGCGGCCGCAGACGCCGGCCCGGCTCGCCGCGTGTGCGGACGGGCTCGCCCGGTTCCTGCGGCTCGGCTTCCGGGAGCCGCAGGACGCGGCACAGATCGAGGTGGCCCGGCGGACGATGTACCAGCTCGTCGAGCAGCTGCGCACCTCGTTGAGGTTCAGCCAGTTCGAGCCGGGCCCGATCCGCCGCAGCGTCGCCGGGTGGTCGCAGCTGATCGGCGACCTGGAGGATGCGGCCGACACGGCAACCCGCCTCGTCGTACTGCGTCGGTACCCGGCTCCGGGGTCGACGCTCGTGGTGGAGCCTGCCGCCGCCGAGTTCGAGGAACTCGCCCGCCGGCTGCGCGACCATGCGCAGCCGGACGATTTCCGCCATCCGCCGGTCCGCCTGGACCGATCGTCGTGTGACGAGTGACTCCCGGGCGGAGGGGTCACCGGATCCCGGTGGATGCACGGAAACGGCCCCCCATCCGGTGAGTGATGGGGGGCCGTTGCTGTGGTCCCGCCGAGCCCTGGGGTGATCTCCCCTTCATCCCAGAGTGCGCGGGCGAAACCCGATGGGGTGGTGCAGCGGTCAGGACGCCGTGGTCGGGGCCGGCGTGGCCGGGATCGGTGTGCCCTGAGTGGCTGCGTCGTCGCCGCCGATGAGGATCGAGACGGTCTTTCCGAAGCCGAGCGCGTTCAGGTCGGCCACATCGTGGTCGACTACCAGGGACTTGCCGGTGTCGCAGTTCGCGCCGGTGAACAGCGTCATGGTTCCGGTGACGAACTGAATCGACCCCGTGGTGCCGAGATGCACCGCAATGCATTCACCCGGCATGCCGCTGATTCCCTGCGACCCGTCGGGTTCGGAGAAGTTGGTTCCGGAGTCCAGGATCGCACTGGCGCCCGCCGGAGCGGGGGCCGCCTGAGCGACACCGATTCCGGTGAGGAGTGCGGCTCCCACGGCACCGAAGGTGGCGAGGGACAGAACGGTCTTGCGCAGCATGGGATTCTCCGTTGCGTGAGCGGTTCCGGTGATTCGGAACCGACAGCGCGTACACGGAGCAGGCGCGTCGCAGAGTTCATACGATGAACTGAGACGGCGATCACTACGGGTGTGCCGGAGGTGTCAGGGGGATGCGACTGGCGCCGACGGCGTCGCGGTCGTCCTCGGTCAGGCGATCCTCGATGCGCTTGGCCTTCACCACGTCACAGAGCTGTTGGTAGATCTGGATGGTGCGCCTCAGCGCGGCGTAGTAGTCGGTCTTGAGCTGTTCCACCACCTGAGGAGCGGTGGTCGCGTCGGCGTTCTCCAGGTCGGCGCGCGCCTGGTCGCTCCGGGCGAGCTCCGCCGTGTACTCGCCGAGGAGGTTGTCGGCCAGCCGTTTGCGTCCGGTCTGTCGCCTGGACCCCAGGAAGCGCGACTCGATGTCGCTCTTCATGTTCGCGACCGCGTTGCGGAGCGGCGAGAGCTGGGCCCGCAGCTTCTCGTTGGTGCGCTTCGCCCGCTTGGCCACCACCTGCGGGTACTGGTTCGACGCACGTTGGGGAACCTTCATGTTGTACGCGAGCCCGAAGTTGGAGGCGATGTCGAGCACCTCGTGCAGGGTGTGGGCGGCGAGGTCGACGGTGTGGTCGTAGTCGATACGCCACAGGGCGAAGATGCTCAGGGCCATCGCGTTGAGCTCGTCGGCGGTCGCACCTGCCTCGTTCCCGAGGTGGAGGAGGCGGGCGGCCGTGAACGACTGTCCGGCGGTCACGGGGATGCGGTTCTCGCGAGCCATCCGGGTGGACGGCGCGTTCTCGTCACGCACCGTCGTCTTGGAACCGCGATCCGACCCTGCGACCTTGCGGGTGCCGTCGGGATTCATCTCCTGGGTGCTCAGGAGCCTGGAGTTGTCCGGAGTGTCGGGCAGTACGCCGCGGCCTCCGGTTTCCGCCTCGTCTCTCCTGCTGGTGTTCTCGGGTTTGAAGTAGTCCGTCAGGTCGTGCAGGACAATGATCTTGTCCCGGACGGGGTACTGGTCCGGGTGGTCGAGAACTGCGAGGAAGTTGCCCTGGAACCTCGTCGGATTGGGTGAGGTGGGTCTGTCGAAGTGTTCCTGGTACCGGCCGAATGCCTTCGGGTTGCGGTTGAGCACACCCTGACCGCTGGTCAGCTCGGACAAGATCCTGCCGGGGTTCACGGTCATCGTGGGGTCGTGCAGTTTGCTCGGGTCACTGCCGAGAGTGGTGATCCAGGCCCGCACCTTGGTGAGCGCGCTGTCGAGGTCCGCGGCGAGGTCGGGATCGTCCATCAGCTGGTTCGCGAACTCCTTCTCCTCGTGCCGGCCGGGCTTCTGGAGCACCCATCCGACCAGGGCGCGCCCGGCCTCCTCGTACGTCTTGTAGACGCGCTTCTGCTTCTTTCTGCCGTACTGGTGCGTGCTGAGTTTCTG
>NZ_JAAXKY010000032.1 GCF_012911925.1 Pseudonocardia xinjiangensis
GGCGGGACGCTGGGGAGGTGCACGGTGAACGCGGTGCGGCCCGGGACGCTCGACACCGACACCGATCCGCCGTGTGCCGCCACCACCGCGTGGACGATCGCGAGCCCCAGCCCGCTGCTGCCGTTCGCCCGTGACCTCGACGAGGAGCCGCGCGCGAACCGCTCGAACACGTGGGGCAGCAGTTCGGGTGGGATGCCCGGCCCGTCGTCCACCACGTCCAGCCGGGCGCCGTCGGCCTCCAGGGCGAGTGCGACGGTCACGGCCGTGCCGGGCGGCGTGTGGGCACGGGCGTTGGCCAGCAGGTTGGCCAGCACCTGGGCCAGCCGCGAGGCGTCCCCGGGCACCGTCACCGGCTCCTCGGGGAGCGCGAGCTGCCACCGGTGGCCGGGACCGGCGGCGTGCGCGTCGCTCACCGCGTCGACGACGAGCCGGGTGAGGTCGACCTCGCGGCGCTCGAGCGGGCGACCGGCGTCGAGCCGGGCGAGCAGGAGGAGGTCCTCGACGAGCGTGGTCATCCGCTCGGACTGCGCGGAGATCCGCACCAGTGCGTACTCCGCGTCGGCCGGCAGCTCGCCCCGCCTACTCAGCTCGGCGTATCCGCGGATCGCGGCCAGCGGGGTCCGCAGCTCGTGGCTGGCGTCGGCGACGAACTGGCGCAGCCGCGTCTCGCTGTCCTGGCGGGCCTCCAGCGCCGCGCCGACGTGGTCGAGCATGTGGTTGAGGGCCGCGCCGACCTGACCCACCTCGGTGCGCGGGTCGGCGGCAGGCACCCGCTCGACCAGCGAGACCTCGCCCCGGTCCAGCGGGAGCGTGCTCACCCGCCGCGCCGTGGCCGCCACCCGTTCCAGCGGCCGCAGCTCGCGCCGCACCAGCACGGCCCCGGCGAGGCCCGCCCCCAGCAGCGTCACCGCCGCGACGATCAGCTCGGTCGTCACGAGCCGCGCCACGGTGTCCTGCACCTGGCGCTCGGACAGGCCCGTGATGATCACGTTGCCGTCCGGGCCCGGCAGCGCCTCGAGCCGGTAGACGCCCAGTGAGCCCAGGTCGGCGCTCACCGGCGGGTGGTCCACGACGACGGTGGTCAGGTCCGGGAACTCCATCGGGGACACCGGCTGCACCGCCCCGTCACGCGTGTACACCCACGCCGAGACGACCTGGCCGTGGCGCAGTACGGCGCTGAGACTGTCGGGCGGCCGCAGGCCGGGCCGGTCCCCGAGGTTGGGCAGGGGCAGCGGGTTGCCCGCGGAGTCGACGCGGGCGAGCACCCTGCTCGACACCCGCAGGTCCCCGTCGAGCCTGCCGATGAGGAAGCCGCGCAGCGTGAGGACGGTGACCAGCGCGACCACGGCCGTCGCAACGGCGAGGAGCAGCAGCAGCGTCGCGACGAGTCGCGTCCGCAGCGAGCGGCTCCTCACCCCCCGGCCGCCGGTTTGAGCACATAGCCGGCGCCGCGCACCGTGTGGATCATGGGCGGACGCCCGGCGTCGATCTTCTTCCGCAGGTAGGACACGTAGAGCTCGACCACGTTGGACTGGCCGCCGAAGTCGTAGTTCCACACGCGGTCCAGTATCTGCCCCTTGGACAGCACGCGCTTGGGGTTGCGCATGAGGTAGCGCAGCAGCTCGAACTCCGTGGCGGTGAGCTCGACGGGCGCGTCGCCCCGGCGCACCTCGTGGCTGTCCTCGTCCAGCACGAGGTCGCCCACCACGAGCTCGGAGCCCTGCCGGGCCGCGGCCATCCCGGAGCGGCGCAGCAGCCCGCGCAGCCGGGCCACCAGCTCCTCCAGGCTGAACGGCTTGGTGACGTAGTCGTCGCCACCCGCGGTGAGCCCGGCGATCCGGTCCTCGACGGCGTCCTTGGCCGTCAGGAACAGCACCGGCACGTCCGGGGTCTCCGCGCGCATCCGGCGCAGCACCTCGAGGCCGTCGAAGTCGGGCAGCATCACGTCGAGGACGACGGCGTCGGGCCGGAACTCGCGCGCGCCCCGGACGGCCGAGCTCCCGTCGGCGGCTGTGCGGACGTCCCAGCCCTCGTAGCGCAGGGCCATCGACAGCAGGTCGGAGAGTGAGGCCTCGTCATCGACGACCAGGATCCGGATCGCGCTGCCGTCGGCCCGCCGCAACGCCGTGGCCTGGTCCCTCATCGTCGACATGCTAGCCAGCGTCGCGCGCGGGACTGTGGCGCCGATGGGCGAAACCTGTGTGCCCGCTGTGGAACCGGAACGGCCGTCGCGTCGTCCAAGTGCGCATCGATCACGTGCGATCGACCGTACCCGAGGAGGGCGAGATGGACGCGTTCGACGGCTGGCCTGCCGACGCCACCACGTTCCTGGCCGAGATCACCGCCGACAACAGCCGGGAGTTCTGGGCGGCGCAGCGCCGCCGGCACGCCGCCGCGGTGCACGCCCCGATGAAGGCGCTCGCCGGGGAGCTCGAACCCGAGTTCGGGCCGGTGCGTGTGTTGCGCCCGGTGGTCAACCGCCGGTTCCGGCCGGACGCCCCGCCGTACCGCACCGACACCGGTGGGGTGGCCACCAGCGCAGGGGGCTGCGCGCTCGCCGTCGTGTTGTCGGCCACGGCGCTGTCGGTGACGGCGGGGCACTGGTCGTTCGACGCGAGCCAGCTCCGGCGCTTCCGCACCGCGGTGCACGGCACGGCGGGGGAGGAGCTCGCCGGGCTGCTCGCCGGCGTCGGCGAGGGTGCGCTCGACCCCGGCCGTCCCCTGGTCGGTGCGCCGCGCGGCGTCCGGGCCGACCACCCGCGGATCGTCCTGCTGCGCCGGCGCGGACTGCAGCTCACCCGGTCGCGGCCGGCCGGCCCCTGGCTCGCCACCCGCGAACCGCTGGCGTGGGTGCGGGCGGAGTGGCACGCGGCGGCCCCGGTGGTCGCCTGGCTCGACGAGCACGTCGGTGCGGCCGAGCGCGTCGAGCCGCGGCCCCGGCCCGTGCAGCCGGCCCCGGCGTGACCGCCCGGCTCACGAGAGCGCCGGTGGCGGTCAGGGCGTCAGCGGGCGCGCCAGTAGCCCGTGGCGTACACCCGGCGGCGGTCGAGGCCGCGGTCGTCGAGCAGGTGCTTGCGCAGGTCGCGCACGCAGGCCGACTCGCCGGAGAGCCACGCCTGCCCGGCGCCTGCCGGGAACGTCGCGGCCCGCACGGCCTCGGTCAGCGGGGTGCCCGGCTCCCGGTCGCCGCGGTGCACCCACCGCACGTCGGCAGCGCCGGGCAGATCCTGCTCCTCGCCGGAGTCGGCCACCTCGAGGAACGCGAGCGCGGGCACGCCGGGGGGCAGGGCGTCGAGCACCGTGGCCACGGCGGGCAGCGCCGTCTCGTCGCCGATGACCACGTGGAACTCGGCGGCCGGGTCGGGCTCGAACCGGCCGCCCGGCTCCGAGACGCCCACCCACGAGCCCGGCCGCGCGTCCCGGGCCCACGCCGCCGCCGGCCCGTGCCCTTCGTGGAGCACGAAGTCCACGTCGAGCTCGCCCGAGCCGGGGTCGAAGCGCCGCACGGTGTACGTGCGGATCGCGGGGCGGCGCTCGCCGGTGGGCCACAGCGGACCACCCGAGGTGGCCCGGGGCACCGCGGGCCGGTCCTGCCCGGGCACGGGGAAGAACATCTTGATCCGGCGGTCGGGCCCCTCGCCGCCGAAGCCGGCCAGCTCCTCGCCGCCGAGCGTCACGCGGACCATCCGGGGGGTGATCCGCTCGCTGCGCCGCACCTGCAGCAGCCGGGGTGCCGTCGTCGTCATCGTGACGATTGTGCCGCTGCGCCGCCCAGGGCAGCGAGGCCCGTCCAGACGAGGTCCATCAGGTACTCCGTGGCCTGTTCGCTGGTCACGGTCCGCGCGCTGCCGCGCCACAGGGCGAGCCGTTCGCACGCGCCGACGATCACCTGCGCCCATCCGGTCAGCCGCTGCGGGTCGGCGTCGGGCGCCTGGGCGGCGAGCAGGGCGGCGATGAAGTCGGTCTGCTGCGCGCGGATGCCCTCCAGGGCATCGCCCGCCACCGTCGACTCCGAGTACAGGAACGTCCAGGCCGGCTCGCGCTGCTCCAGGTACGCGAAGAAGGCCAGCGTCCCGCGCCGGAGCATCTCCTCGGGGCCGTCCGCCGAGGCCGCGGCCGTGGTGGTCACCTCGAGCAGCTCGGCGCGGGCGCGCGCGATGCAGGCGAGGAGCAACCCGTCCTTGGACCCGAAGTGGGCGTAGAGCACCGGCTTTGTCACGCCCACCCGCTCGGCCACCATGTCCATGGAGGCGGCCTGGTAGCCGCGCTCGCCGAACACCGCGACGGCCGCGTCCAGGATCTGCCGCTCGCGGTCGGCGCGGCTCACCCGGCGGCGAGGTGTCCTGGGCTCCACGCGGCCAACCTACCGCAGGTAGGAAGGAACCTACCGGCGGTAACCTACTCGTGGTAACTTCCGGGGAGCCGTCGATCGGAGGAACAGGATGAGCGCGCCGACCGCTGACACCACCGTGGACATCGCGATCGTCGGCAGCGGTTTCGCCGGCCTCGGTGCCGCCGTCCGGCTCGCGCACGCCGGCCGCAACGACTTCGTCGTCCTGGAGAAGGCCGACTCGGTCGGCGGGACGTGGCGCGACAACACGTACCCGGGCTGCACGTGCGACGTGCAGTCGGCCCTGTACTCGTTCTCGTTCGCGCCCAACCCCGACTGGACCCACCGCTTCGCCCGGCAGCCGGAGATCCGCGCGTACCTGGAGGGCGTCGCCGACCGCTTCGACCTGCGCTCCCGCATCCGGTTCGGAGCCCGGGTCACGTCGGCCGAATGGACCGGAAAGCGCTGGACCCTGCGGATCGCCGACGGCTCCACCGTCAGCGCACGCGCGGTCATCTGGGCCCCCGGGGGGCTGCGCGAGATGTCGGTCCCGGACATCGAGGGGCTCGCGGAGTTCCGGGGCACCACGTTCCACTCCGCGCACTGGAACCATGACCACGACCTGCGCGGGCGCCGGGTCGCGGTGATCGGCACGGGCGCGAGCGCGATCCAGTTCGTCCCGGAGATCCAGCCCGACGTCGAGCACCTCACGCTCTTCCAGCGCACCGCTCCGTGGGTGGTGCCCAAGCCCGACGGCGAGGTCTCTCCCATGCTGCGCCGGCTCTACCGGGCCGTGCCGCTCCTGCAGAAGCTCAAGCGCGCCACGGTCTACGCGCGCGGTGAGGCCGTGGTGGCCTTCTTCCTCCGCACGAGCCGCACGAAGATCCTGGGGAAGGTGGCGCGCGCCTATATCGACCGGGTGTTCGCCGACCGGCCCGATCTCCGGGCGAAGGTCACACCCGACTTCGCGTTCGGCTGCAAGCGTGTCCTGCTCTCCGACGACTACTACCCGGCGCTCAAGCAACCGAACGTCGACGTGGTCACGGAGAAGATCGTCCGCGTCACGGAGTCCGGCGTGGTGACGGCCGACGGCGTCGAGCACGAGGTCGACACGATCATCTTCGGCACGGGTTTCAAGGTCGCGGCGAGCTTCCTCGACTCGATGGCGGTCACCGGCCGCGACGGCGTGAGCCTGAGCGAGGTGTGGCGCGACGGCGTCGAGGGCTTCCTCGGCACCACGGTTGCCGGGTTCCCCAACTTCTTCGTGATGACCGGTCCCAACACCGCGATCGGGCACACGTCGCTGGTGGTGATGATCGAAGCCCAGCTGAACTACGTCCTGGACGCGTTGCGGCTGCTCGACCGCACCGGCGCAACGGCCCTGGACACCCGCCGCGACCGGCAGGACGCCTACAACGCCGCCACGCAGCGGAAGTTCGCCGGCACGGTGTGGACGGCCGGTGGGTGCCAGAGCTGGTACCTCGACGAGGACGGCCGCAACCGCACCATCTGGCCGAACTTCACGTTCGTGTTCCGGCGCCGCACCCGCAAGGTCCGCCCGGCCGACCACGAACTGCTGGTGTGAGGCGCCGCCATCGGGAGGATCGCGGCGGACCGTCGCTTTCGTTCGCCTTCCCGGGTTGAGGCCGGCCGTTGCCGAGGAGAAGCTGGAGTGGCAGCCGGGTCTGCTGATGCACGGGGTCCAGCACCTGCCAGTGGTGTTCGAGAAGGCGGTTGCGACGCAGCAGTAGCACCGATCGCTCCGTCCCTGGCTCGGCCCCGGCCGACCGGGTTCTCGTGGCAGGACCGCCCGGGTGGTACGGCCGTCGAAGGCCGTCTGCGGCCGCTCTACGGTGGGGATCGTGGTCGATGCCGCCGTCTATGCCATCCCCATGACCGCCCGGTTCCGCGGCATCACCGTGCGGGAGGGGATGCTGCTGCGGGGCCCGGCCGGGTGGGGCGAGTTCTGCCCCTTCACCGAGTACGACGACGCCGAGTCGGCCCCGTGGCTGGCCGCCGCCGTGGAGGCCGCAGAGGAGGGCTGGCCGGAGCCCGTCCGCGACCGGGTGCCGGTGAACTGCATCGTCCCGGCGGTCGGGCCGGAACGCGCGCAGGAGATCGTGCGGGCGTCGGGCTGCTCCACGGCGAAGGTCAAGGTGGCCGACGCGCCCGGCTCGCTGCCGGACGACCTCGAACGCGTGGCGGCGGTCCGCGACGCCCTCGGCCCCCACGGCGCGGTGCGGGTGGACGCCAACGCGCTCTGGGACGTCGACGACGCGGTCACCGCGATCCGGGCACTGGAGCGCGCGGCAGGCGGGCTGCAGTACGTCGAGCAGCCGTGCCGCACGGTCGAGGAGCTCGCGGCGGTGCGGCGCCGGGTCGACGTGCCGATCGCGGCCGACGAGTCGATCCGCCGGGCCGAGGACCCGCTGCGGGTGGCCGTCGCGGGCGCGGCCGACATCGCCGTGCTCAAGTGCGCCCCGCTCGGCGGGGTCCGCCGCGCGCTGGCCGTCGCCGAGGCGTGCGGGCTGCCGTGCGTGGTGTCGTCCGCGCTGCAGACCAGCGTGGGGCTGGCGGGGGAGCTGGCGCTGGCGGGAGCGCTGCCCGACCTGGACTTCGCGTGCGGGTTCGGCACCGGCGCCCTGCTGGCCACCGACGTGGTCGCCGACCCCCTCCTGCCCCGCGACGGCTGGCTCCCCGTGCTGCGCCAGGCACCCGAACCGGTGCTCCGCGATGCTGTGACCGCCGACCCCGAGCGCACGCGCTGGTGGCAGGACCGGCTGGCGCGGGTGACGGCCGGGGTGCACTGACCCCGGACCCGCGAGCGGGAACGGGCGACTCGCGCGACCGGAACGGGCGACTCGCGGGCGGGAGCTCCGAACTCTTCCCGCGAGTCGCCCCGAAATCGTGCGCGAGTCGCCCGGATTCGGTGCGCGAGTCGCCCTCTCCGGTGGGTGACCCGGTACTCGCGCCGGCAGGGGCGGGGCCAATACGGTTCGGGACGTGTCGGTACTGGTGGTCGGAGCGGGGCTGGCGGGCGTGGCGTGCGCTGTGGAGCTCACCGCGGCGGGGGTGCCGGTGCAGGTGCTGGAGCGCGCCGCGTCCGTCGGGGGCCGGATGGCCAGCAGGACGGTCCACGGTCGGCCCGTCGACATCGGTGCGGCCTACTTCACCGTCCGGGACCCGGAGTTCGCCGAGGTCGTGGCCCGCTGGCGGACGGCGGGCCTGGCCCGGCCGTGGACGTCCGAGCTCGCGGTGCTCGGCGACGGCACCCGCGGCCGGTCACCGGGGCCGGTGCGCTGGGCGGCGCCCCACGGGCTGGCGAGCCTCGTCGCGGAGCTGGCATCCGGACTGGCCGTCGAGCTGGAGCACGAGATCCACCACGTGGGTCCCGGACCCGTGGTGGACGGCAGGCCCGCCGACGTGGTCGTGCTCGCGATGCCCGACCCGCAGGCGCTGCGCCTGCTCGACCCGGCCTCGCCGGCCGTCCCCGAACTGGCCGGCCGGGAGTGGCGGCCGGTGATCACCGTCGTCGCGGGTTGGCCGTCGCGGGAGTGGCCGGAGATGCCCGCGGCGTTCGTCAACGACCACCCCGTCCTGTCGCTGATCGCCGACGATGGGGACCGCAGGGGTGACGGCGCGGCGGTGCTCGTGGCCCACACCACCGCCGACGCCGCCCGGCGGCACGAGAGAGACCCCGCCGGTGCCGTCGGGCCGGTCGTCGGGGCCGTCCGGGAGCTGCTCGACGTGCCCACCGCACCGTCCTGGACCGCCGTGCACCGCTGGGACCACGCCGCGCCCGCCGCCGCCCGGGACCAGCCCTTCCACCTCGGTGACGACGGCATCGCCGTGGCAGGCGACTCCTGGGGCAGCTCGCGGGTGGAGACGGCGTGGCGGTCCGGGACGTTGCTGGGCCGGGCGGTGGCCGCCCGGCTCGGTGCGGCCCAGCCCCGCTGAGTCGCGGCAGGAGGAGCGGATCAGCCGGTCGACTGACTAGCGTCACCTCATGGCCGTTACCTCCGACGCGTCCGCCCCGCCCGATCCCGTCGTCGCCGAACTGCTCGCGGCGCTTCCCGCCGACCGCGTGCTCCTGGATCCCGACGTGATGGCCACCTACCAGCACGACGAGGCGGAGTGGGCGGAGTTCGGGCGGGCCGCCGCGGTGGTCCGGCCGCGCAGCACGGAGGAGGTCGCCGCGGTGGTGGCCGCGTGCGCCCGGCACGCCCGCCCGCTCGTACCCCGCGGTGCGGGCACGGGCCTGTCCGGTGGCGCCAACGCTGTGGACGGGTGCGTGGTGCTGTCCACGGAGCGGATGCGCGAGATCGTCGAGATCAACGCGGCGGAGCGGCTCGCGGTGGTGCAGCCGGGGGTCGTGAACGACGACCTGCGCGCGGCCGTCGCCGAGCACGGCCTGTGGTACCCGCCCGACCCCGCGAGCTCCCTGTGGTCGACGGTCGGCGGCAACGTCGCCACCAACGCGGGCGGCTTGTGCTGCGTGAAGTACGGGGTGACGCGCGACTACGTGCTCGCGCTGGAGCTCGTCACGGCGGCGGGCGAGGTGGTGCGCGTCGGACGGCGCACCGCGAAGGGGGTGGCCGGGTACGACCTGGCCGGGCTGATGGTCGGATCCGAGGGCACCCTCGGCGTGATCACCGAGGTCACCGTGAAGCTGCGGCCGCTGCGCACGAGCCCGCGGCGCACGGTCGTCGGGTTCTTCGACACCCTCGCCGCGGCGGGCGACGCCGTCTCCCGGGTCACCGCGCGCGGCGTGCAGCCCGCGGCGTTCGAGCTGATCGACCGGGTCTGCCTGCATGCGGTCAACGCGTGGAAGCACGCCGGCCTCCCGGAGACCGCCGCGGCGCTGCTGCTCGCCCAGACCGACCTCCCCGATCCGGCGGGACAGCAGGAGGCCGAGGCCATCCACGCCGAGTTCGTGGCGGCGGGGGCGAGCGACGCGATGCTGTCCACCGACGAGGTGGAGGCCGACGCGCTGTTCGAGGCCCGCAGGCTCGCCTACCCCGCGATGGAGCAGCTCGGTGGGGCGATCCTCACCGAGGACGTCTGCCTCCCGCGGGGCGAGCTCGCCGAGATGCTCGCCCGCATCGAGCAGATCGCGGCCCGCCACGACACGCCGATCGCCACCGTGGCGCACGCGGGCGACGGCAACCTGCACCCCATGTTGCTCACCAGGCACGGCGACGAGGCTGGGAAGGCACGGGCGCAGGCGGCGTTCGAGGACATCCTGGACGCCGCGCTGGAGCTCGGTGGCACCGTCACCGGTGAGCACGGGGTCGGCCTGCTGAAGCTGTCCGGGATGCGGCGCGAGCTCGGCCCGGAGGTCGTCGCGATGCAGCGGGCGATCAAGGCCGCCCTCGACCCGCAGGGAATTCTCAATCCGGGCAAGGTGGTCGGGTGACCCGTCTGCTTCCCCACCTTCACGACCCTCAGGACCGTCCCGCGTTGCGCTTCGGCGCCGGGGACTCGAGCCTCGCGCTGAGCTACCCGGAGCTGGCCGCCGCCGCAGGTGGCCTCGCCGGTTCCCTGGCCGGCCGCGGACGGGTGGCCGTGCACGCCACGCCGACCCTGCATACCGCGGTCGGGGTCACCGCGGCGCTGCTGGCCGGCGTCACCGCCGTGCCGCTGAACCCGAAGCTGGGGGAGCGGGAGCTCGGGCACGTCCTCGCCGACTCGGCGCCCGAGCTCGTGCTGACCGCGCCCGGCGCCCAGCTACCCGGGCCGCTCGCGGCACTTCCCCGGCTCGACGTCGACCTGGCCGGCTCCGGGGCGGTGCCTGCCGGGGAGCCGCCGGCGAGCGCGCCCGCCCTCGTGATCTACACCTCGGGCACGACCGGTCCGCCCAAGGGAGCGGTGCTGTCCCGCGGCGCCGTCGCGTACAACCTCGACGCGCTGGCCGACGCGTGGGCGTGGACCGCCGAGGACCTGCTGGTGCACGCGCTGCCGCTGTTCCACGTGCACGGCCTGGTGCTCGGGGTGATCGGGCCGCTGCGCCGGGGTGGCAGCCTGCACCACATCGGCACGCTGGATGCGACCACCCTGGCCGGGGCGGGCGCCACGATGGTCTTCGGGGTGCCGACCCAGTACCACCGGCTGGCCGACCAGCTCGAGACCGACCCGGACGCCGCTGCCGCGGTCGGCCGGGCGCGGCTGCTGGTGTCCGGCTCGGCGGCGCTCACCGCCGTCGACCACGCCCGGTTGCGCCGCGCCACCGGGCTTGCGGTGCGCGAACGGTACGGGCTCACAGAGACGCTGATCCTCACCGCCGCCCGCGCGGAGGACGAGCCGGAGCCGGCCACCGTCGGGCGGCCGCTGCGGGGCACCGAGGTGCGTCTCGCGCCCCTGGCCGGGGAGCAGGCCGACGGGCTGGGCTCCGTCGAGGTGCGCGGGCCGGGGCTCTTCGACGGCTACCTCAACCGGCCCGACGCCACGGCCGCCGCGCACACGGCGGACGGCTGGTTCGTCACCGGCGACATCGGGCGCTGGACGGAGAGCGGCGTTCTGGCGCTCGTGGGACGCAGCGCCACCGACCTGATCAAGTCGGGCGGCTACAAGATCGGCGCGGGGGAGATCGAGAACGCGCTGCTCGAGCACGCGGGCGTCGCCGAGGCGGCCGTCGTCGGAATGCCCGACGACGACCTGGGCGAGCGGATCGTGGCGTTCGTCGTGCCGGCCGGGGTGGCGCCTGCCGAGCGGGAGCTGGTCGACCACGTCGCCGCTTTGCTCGCTCCCCACAAAAGGCCCCGGGAGGTACGGTTCTGCGAGGCGCTGCCCCGTAATGACATGGGCAAGGTGATGAAGGCCCGGCTCCCGCGGGACTGAGGCGCCGGTTGGTGCGGTCGAGTGATCCTGGCCGCAGACGGCTCTACAGACCGATTGACGAAACGTCACTGGGGGCACCCGATCGAATGACGGACACGACGACGCGCACCTGGAACCGCACCTACCGCGGACCCGCAGGCACGGGAGCTCCCCGCCTCGCGGCACTGCTCGGCGTCCATCGGGACGAGGCCACGCCGCAGCAGGTGCTCGAGACGGAGCGGTTCGACACCGACGACCATCGCCTCAGTGCGGCCGACATCCGGCTCACCCTGCACCGCGGGGGGGAGGAGCAGGACCAGTGGCACCTCGACCTGCCGGACGGTGACGAGGCCGAGCAGCTGCGTGTCCCGCTGGCACCCGACGCCGGGGCCACCCCCGAGGTGCCGGCCGAGCTTCAGGAGCTGATCCGTGGGGTCGTCCGTGACCGCGCGGTCCGGCCCGCCGGCCGGATCCGTCGCGTACGCACGGAGACCCGTCTGCACGGCGACGCCGACCGGCTGCTCGCCGTGGTCGTGCACGACGACGTCACGCTCGCCACCCTGGGCCGGGCCACCGAGGTCGAGGCCTGGACCGAGGTGGAGCTGCACCGGGCGGAGGCCGACAACGCGCTCATCACCGAGCTCGAGAACCGGTTCGCCGAGAGCGGGCTCCGCCCCGCCGCACCTGCTGCCGAGGAGGAGCTCGAACGCCTGCTCCGTCCGGCACCCAAGGTCCGCAAGCGGCGCAGTGGGCCGCGCGGCTCGGCCGGAGCGGTGTTGCTGGACTACCTCGCCGCCCAGGCCGACCGGCTGGCCGCCGAGGAGCTCCGGGTGCGCCGCGGCGGCCCCGACTCCGTCCACCAGCTGCGCGTCGCGTCCCGCCGCATGCGCAGCGCACTGCAGGCCTACCGCCCGCTGCTCGACCGCAGGCGCACCGACCCGATCGTCGACGGCCTCCGGGAGCTGGGCCAGGAGCTCGCCCCGGCCCGGGACGCCGAGGTGCTGCACGAGCGGATCTCCGACGGGCTCGCCGGGCTCCCGCCCGAGCTGCTGCTCGGGCCGGCGCAGGCGCAGATGACCAGGCACTTCGCCCGCGTCGAGGCCGAGGCCACGGCCGCGGTGCTCACCGCACTGGACGGCGAGCGCTACGCCACGCTGCGCACGGCGATCGACGCGCTGCTGGAGCGGCCTCTGCTGACGAAGCGTGCCGCCCGGCCCGCCCGCAAGGAGCTGCCCGCGCTGGTGGCGCGCACCGCCAAACGGCTGGAGGACGCGGTCGGCATCGCCACCGACCCCGCGGCGCCTGCCGACCACCGCGACACCGCGGTGCACACCGCCCGCAAGGCGGGCAAGCGGCTCCGGTACGCCACGGAGGTGGCCGAGTCGGTGGCCGGGAAGGACGCCAAGCGGTTCGCGAAGTCGCTGAAGGGCTTCCAGTCGGCGCTCGGTGAGCACCAGGACACCGTGGTCGCCCGCGAGGCACTGCGTGAGCTGGGCTCCCTGGCCCACCCGGCCGGGGAGAACGGCTTCAGCTTCGGACTGCTCTACGGGCGCGACGCCGCCCGCGCCGAGCAGATCGAGCGCGAGCTCCCGGAGCTGTGGGCGACGGCCTGGTCGCGCCGCAACCGCCGCTGGCTCCGCTGACGTCCCACCCGCCTTCACCGGACGGGCGACTCGCGCGCGCGGAACGGGCGACTCGCGCGCCTGGAACGGGCGACTCGCGCGTCCAGAACGGGCGACTCGCGCGTCCGGAACGGGCGACTCGCGCGTCCGGAACGGGCGACTCGCGGGCTGGCCGTTCCGGTGCTCCGCGAGTCGCCCCTTCTCACCCCGCGAGTCGCCCCGTTTCCGTCCGCGAGTCGCCCCTTCCGTTCCGCGAGTCGCCCTGAATCCGGGCACGAGTTGCCCCGGGATCCGTGAGTGACGGGGGACGGGGGGTCGCCGTCGTGCGACCATCGCCGCTGTGAGCGAACCCCGGGACGCCGTGGCCGACCTGCGACGGATCGCCTTTCTGCTCGAGCGCGCACACGAGTCCACCTACCGCGTGCGGGCGTTCCGCACCGCGGCGGCGGTGCTGGGTGGGCGGGACGCCGACGAGATCGCCGGCCTCGTCCGGTCCGGCGAGCTGGTGCGGCTCAAGGGCGTGGGTGAGGTAACCGCCCGCTGCGTCACGGAGTCGGTGGCCGGGGAGGAGCCGGTGTACCTGCGGAGGCTGGAGGCGACGGAGGGCACGCCGCTCGACGAGGCCGCCGCGGCGCTGCGGTCGGCCATCCGCGGCGACTGCCACAGCCACACCGACGCCTCCGACGGCGGCTCCCCGCTGCGGGAGATGGTGCTGACGGCGCAGGAGCTGGGCCACGACTACCTGGTGATCACCGATCACTCGCCCCGGCTCACCGTGGCCAACGGGTTGTCGGCCGAGCGCCTGCGCGCCCAGCTCGCCCAGGTCGCGGAGCTCAACGTCGAGCTCGGCGACGGGTTCCGCGTGCTCACGGGGATCGAGGTCGACATCAACGAGGACGGCTCGCTCGACCAGGACGAGGACCTGCTGGCCGAGCTGGATGTCGTCGTCGCGTCGGTGCACTCGAAGCTGCGGATGCCCCGGATCGAGATGACCGAGCGGATGCTCACGGCGGTCGCGAACCCGCTGGTCGACGTGCTCGGGCACTGCACGGGCCGGATGGTCACGGGCGGCCGCAAGCGGCCGGAGTCGGAGTTCGACGCAGGCGAGGTGTTCGCCGCCTGCGCGGAGTACGGCGTCGCGGTGGAGGTGAACTCGCGCCCCGAGCGGCTCGACCCGCCGAAGCGGCTGCTGCGGCTGGCCGTCGAGGCGGGCTGCTCGTTCACCATCGACACCGACGCCCACGCGCCGGGGCAGCTCGACTGGCTGGGCAACGGGTGCGAGCGCGCGGCCGCCTGCGGGGTGCCGCCGGACCGGGTGCTGAACACCTGGACCGCCCAGCGGCTGCTGGAGCGCACCCGCTGATCCGGCCACCCGGCAGCGGATCCCGCCCTCCGGTGTGACGTAAATCCGACCCGACCGAGTGGTCGCCCTGTGCACCGGGACGACTACCGGGGAGGATGATCGTCTACATCATCAGGGGAGGGGTGGCAGGCCGCCACCGGCGACCGATAGGTTTTCCGCCCCGGTCCGGTGACCCTGATGGCGAATGTGGACGACGTCGGAGAGGCTGGCACGGGACAGCACGACCACCCACCCGGAGCGCGCGCTCCGGGTCGGCAACCCCGGGTAGGGCCGGGGACCACGAGCCGTGGGCGGCGGGGGGCGAAAGGATCTGGGGCCGTCACCCGCCGCCCACGTACCACGAGTCACACCTGCCGGGCGAGCAGATCGTCGGCGGAGGGCGGGTCGGCGCCGCGGCGGGAACAGGTGATCGCCGCGGCGGTGACGGCCTCGTCGAGCAGGGTGTCGAGCGTGTCGGCGGCCATCGCCCGGAGCTCGGCGCGCGCCGGGGCGCCGAGCAGCCCGCGTCGGTGCAGCCCCGCGAGCAGGGCTGCGGAGAACGTGTCGCCCGCCCCCACCGTGTCGATGACGTCGACCGTGACGCCCGGGCGTCGCGACCGCACGCCGGACGCGGTGCCGGCGAGCGCACCCCCGGCGCCGAGGGTGACGGTGACGAGGGCGGGTCCGCGGCCGAGCCAGTCCTCCAGCACGGCCTCCGGAGTCGAACCGGGCACGAGCCACTCGAGATCCTCTGAGCTGACCTTGACCACGTCGGCCACGGCGAGCAGCTCGTGGGCGCCGGCGAGCACGTCGCCGGGATCACCCATGAGCAGCGGACGGCAGTTCGGGTCGTAGCTGATCGTGGCGGTGGCCGCGGAGCGGGTGAGCAGCTCGCGCAGGACGCGGGCGCCGGGCGGGGTGGTGAGGGCGAGCGACCCGGAGTGCAGCGCGACGACGGGCCCGTCGAGGGCGCCGGCGAGCTCGTCGGGCGTCCACTGCCAGTCGGCCGTGCCCGCGATGCGGAAGTCGTAGCTCGGCACGCCGTCGGCGTCGACGGCGACCATCGCGAGCGACGTCTGCTCCTGCGCGCGCACCGCGTGGTCGAGCTCCACCCCGTTGGCGGTGAGGTGCTCGCGGACGCGGCGGCCGAGCATGTCGTCGGCGATGCGGGCCAGCAGCCGGGACGGCACGCCCAGCCGGGACAGGGCCACGGCGACGTTGGCGGGGCTCCCGCCCGGCGCAGGCTCGAAGTAGTCGCCGACGGGCGCCGGGACGAGGTCGACGAGCGCCTCACCTGCCACGGCGACGATGCCGGACTCGCTGGGTGGACTGATGACGGCTCCCCTCGTCGGGGCGGACCCGTGCCCGCCGCCGATCATGCTGACGGGTGGACGACGCTTCGCGCCACTGCGCTGCCCAGCCCGGTGATCAGCCCGGTGGTGCCGGGGCGGTGGAGGCGCGCACCACGAGCTCGGGGCGCAGCCGCTCGGACTCCGCCTGCTCACCCCGCAGCAGCCGGGTCAGCAGATCGACCCCTCGACGGCCCACCTCGCGCATGGGGGAACGCACGGTGGTCAACGGCACCGGCAGCTCGGCCGCCAGCGGGGTGTCGTTGAAGCCGGCCACGGAGATGTCCGTGCCCGCCCGCAGGCCGCGGTCGCGCAGGGCGCCGAGCACGCCGATCGCGGCGAAGTCGTTCACCGCGAAGATCGCACTCGGCGGCGGACCGCAGGCCAGCAGCTGTTCGGCCGCCGCGCGGCCGCCCGGCGCGTCGAACCCGGACGCGACGACCCGCGGGGCGGGGATCTCGATGCCGGCCGAGGCGTAGGCCGCGACGAAGCCGGCGGTGCGGTCGATCCCGGTACTCGCGTACGGCTCACCGGCGACGACGGCGACGTCCCGGTGCCCGAGCGCGAGCAGGTGCTCACCGACCATGCGGCCGCCGAGATGGTCGTCGCACGTCACCGACGGCAGGTCACCGGCGCGGCGGCTCACGAGGACGAAGGGCACGCCCCGTGCGGTGACCTCGGCGAGGAACCGCGCGTCGGCGTAGGCGTCCCCGAAGATCATCCCGTCCACGCGGCGGGCGAGCACCATCTCGGTGCGGCTGCGCTGGATCCCCGGATCGTCGTGGGTGTTGGTGACGAACGTGGACAGCCCGTGGCCGGCCGCGGCCTCCTCGATGCCCTCGTAGATCAGCGCGAGAACGATGTCGCTCAACCGCGGGACGAGTACGCCGATCAGGTTGCTGCGCCTGGTCCGCAGGCCCGTGGCGTGGGGGTTGGGCCGGTAGCCGAGCTCGTCGGCCAGCCGGCGAATCCGTTCGACGGTGGCCGGACCGGCCGCTCGTCCGCTTTCCCCGGACGTACCGTGCAGAACTCTCGAAACGGTCGATACATGTAATTCGAGTTGATCGGCGATCATCCGCAGCGTGATCGGGAATGATCTGTTCGCGCTCACCGATTGCACTGCCTTCCCTACCGCCGGTTTTCGCGACCGTAACAACGGATCATTGACATCCGCCGCCCGGGGCTGGAATGTTACCCGAACGTTTGGGTTGCGAACGGCTGTGCCGCCGTCCCCAGTAAAGCCGGAAGGACCGATAGATGCCCAAGGAAATCTTCGTCGCATTCGGGGTCGATGTCGACGCCGTGGCCGGGTGGCTCGGCTCCTACGGCGGGGAGGACTCGCCGTGCGACATCTCGCGCGGCATGTTCGCGGGCGAGGTGGGGGTGCCGCGGCTGCTGAAGCTGTTCGAGCGCAAGAACCTGCGCACCACCTTCTTCGTGCCCGGGCACTCGCTAGAGACGTTCCCCGACCAGACCAGGATGATCGTCGACGCCGGGCACGAGGTGGGGGCGCACGGCTACTCGCACGAGAACCCGATCGCCATGACGCGCGACCAGGAGAGCGCGATCCTGGACCGCAGCATCGAGCTCATCGAGAAGCTCGCCGGCAACCGGCCCACCGGCTACGTGGCGCCGTGGTGGGAGTTCTCCCCGGTCACCAACGAGCTGCTGCTCGAGCGGGGCGTCAAGTACGACCACTCGCTGATGCACAACGACTTCTCCCCGTACTACGTGCGGGTCGGCGACAGCTGGACGAAGATCGACTACTCGCGGCCGGCCGAGGAGTGGATGAAGCCACTGGTGCGCGGCGAGGAGACCGGCCTCGTCGAGATCCCCGCCAACTGGTACCTCGACGACCTGCCTCCGATGATGTTCGTCAAGGCGAGCGCCAACAGTCACGGGTTCGTCAACCCGCGCCAGCTCGAGGAGATCTGGCGTGACCAGTTCGACTGGGTCTACCGGGAGATGGACTACGCCACGTTCACGATCACCATCCACCCGGATGTCTCCGGGCGCCCGCAGACGCTGCTGATGTTGGAACGGCTGATCGAGCACATCAATGGACACGACGGCGTGCGCTGGGTCACGTTCGACGAGATCGCTGATGACTTCCTGAATCGTTTCCCGCGGTCCTGAGAGTCCGTTTCCCCCGTTTTCAACCATTCTGAAGAGGGCACCGCCATGTCCGCTGTACCCGAGACGGGCGCCACTCGCGCGACCAGATCATTTCCGCGAGTAGGGGTTCGGGCCACCCGCAAGGCGACGATCATCGCCTTCTTCGCCTGGCTGTTCGCGGTCTTCGACTACATCATGTTCGGCACCTTGCTACCGCAGATCGCCGGCAGTTTCGGGTGGACCGACGCCACGGCGGCACTGGTCTCCACCCTCGTGTCCGTGGGCACCGCGGTCATCGCGCTGGCCGTGGGGCCGATCGTCGACCGCATCGGGCGCCGCAAGGGCATGATCCTCACCGTGTCGGGCACGGCGGTCGCGTCGGCCCTCTCGGCGGCGACGCCCGGCGCGGGCTACCTGATCGGGGTGCGGTCCCTCGGCGGCCTCGGGCTGTCGGAGCAGGCCGTCAACGCCACCTACCTCAACGAGCTCTACGCCGTCACCGACGACGAGGTGATCAAGCGGCGCCGCGGCCTGGTCTACAGCCTCGTGCAGGGCGGCTGGCCGCTCGGGGTGCTCCTGGCCTCGGCGTGGGTCGCCATCTTCCTGCCGCTGATCGGGTGGCGGGGCTGCTTCCTGCTCGCGGTGTTCCCCGCGGCACTCATCGCCCTGATGCGCCGCGGCCTGCGCGAGAGCCCGCAGTTCGAGCTCGAACTGAAGCTGCGCGCTCTGCGCAAGGAGGGCAAGACCGCCGAGGCGGCGGAGCTGGCGCGCTCCTACGGCGTCGACGACCAGCCCGCCGCCCCGCTGGCGGCGATCTTCCGGGGGCAGGCGCTGCGCAACACGCTCGTGCTCGGCTTCGCCTGGTTCATCAACTGGTTCGGTATCCAGCTGTTCAGCGTCCTGGGGACGAGCGTGCTGACCGAGGGCAAGCACGTGAGCTTCGAGAACTCGTTGGTGCTCCTCATCGTGGTCAACGCCGTGGGCTACCTCGGTTACATCGCGCACGGCTTCCTCGGCGACCGGCTGGGCCGCCGCAACGTGATCGCGTTCGGCTGGATCATCTCGGGGATCCTGTTCGCCCTGATGCTGACGGTCGCCAACGGCACGGTCAGCGTGGTGGTGCTGTACTCACTCGGCATGTTCTTCCTGGTCGGCCCGTACGCCGCGATGCTCTTCTACATGGGCGAGTGCTACGACACGACATGCCGGGCCACGGGCACCGGCTTCCTCAACGCACTGTCCCAGCCCGGCGCGATCGTGGCCGGGGCCATCGTCACGGGGATGCTCGCGAGCGGCTCCACCTGGGGTCACGCCGCGCTCCTGGTCGGCGCGGTCGGCACGTTCGTGTCCGGGTTCGTCATGTTCGGTGCCCGCAAGGCACCGCTGCTGCAGTGTTGATCGGAGGATCGATGTCCGAACCGGCACGAGTCGCGGTCATCACCGGCGCCGCGAGCGGGATCGGCCGGGCGCTGGCCGTCTCCTATGCGGAAGCCGGGGTGCGCACGGTGGTCGGCACCTTCCCCGGCGACCCGCACGACCCGCACGAGACCGCGAAGGCGGTGGCCGAGGCGGGCGGCGAGTGCGTGGTCCACGAGGTGGACGTGCGCGATCCGCGGCAGGTCGACGCCTTCGCCCAGCGCGCCGTGGACGAGTGGGGGCGGCTCGACATCGCGGTGGCCGCCGCCGGCGTGCTGCGCCGCGCGGCGCTGGCCGACCTCACCGACGACGCGTGGGACGACATGCTGTCGGTCGATCTCACGGGGGTGCTGCGCACGCTGCGGTCGGCCGCGGCGCGCATGGACGGCGGCGCGATGGTCGCCGTGTCGTCCATCGCGGGCGGCGTCTACGGCTGGGGCGACCACGCTCACTACGGGGCGGCCAAGGCCGGCGTGCTCGGGCTGTGCCGGAGCCTCGCGGTGGAGCTCGCACCGCGCGGGATCCGGGTCAACACGGTGATCCCCGGCTACGTGGTCACACCGCAGTCGCTGGACCCGGTGAACTCGCTGGGACCGGAAGGCCTGGAACGCGCCGGGCGGGACATCCCGCTGGGCCGCGCGGGCCGTCCCGACGAGGTGGCGGCGGTGATCCGGTTCCTGACCTCGGAGCAGGCGTCCTACGTGACCGGTCAGACCATGGTCGTCGACGGCGGGCTCACCGTCCGCATGCCCGCATGACGGGGGCGTCCGATGGCTGAGCCGCACGAGCGGGGCGTCCTGGCCGGCCGCACGGCGCTGGTCGTCGGTGGCGGCAGCGGGATCGGCCGAGCCATCGCCGAGGCGTTCGCCGCGGCCGGTGCGGACGTGGTGGCCGCCGACCGGAAGAACGCGCAGGTGGTCATCGACGTCACCGACGAGGAGTCGGTGCGCACCGCGGTCGCCGAGGCGTCCGCCCGCCTGGGCCGGATCGACGTCCTGGTCAACTCCGCGGGCATCCTGACCGAGTCGCCACTCGTCGAGATGGATCTCGCCACCTGGTCCGCGACGCTCGCGGTCGACCTGACCGGGGTCTTCCTCTGCTGCCGGCACGTGGTGCCCGGCATGGTGGAGCGCGGCTTCGGCCGCGTCATCAACATCGCGTCGCAGCTCGGCATCAAGGGCGGCCGCGACCTCACGCACTACTCCGCGGCCAAGGCGGGCGTCATCGGTCTGACGAAGTCCCTCGCCCTCGAGGTCGCCGAGCACGGGGTGCTCGTCAACGCCATCGCGCCGGGGCCCATCGAGACGCCGCTGGTGGAGGGCATCACCGAGGAGTGGAAGGCCGCGAAGCGCAAGGAGCTTCCGCTCGGCCGGTTCGGGCTCCCCGAGGAGGTCGCGCCCACCGCGGTGCTGCTCGCCAGCGATCCCGGCGGCAACCTGTTCGTCGGCCAGACGCTCGGGCCGAACTCCGGGGACGTGATGCCGTAGTGGCACGGGAACACTGAATGTGCGGTGCGTGCGGGGACCGGACCGCGTCGGACTGGGGGAGACCCTGGTTCTCCGACCTCGCGGCGCGGACCGCCGCGGTCACGGCGCTGCTGCGGCTGGTCACCCGGCCCGGGGTGCGGGCCGCCGCGCGCAGCGGCGGCTGGCTGGTCACCGGACCGACCGGCGCGACGACGGTGTGCGGCGGCCTGAGCGCTCTGGTCGCCGCTGTGCGGCCGTTCGGGCCGGCCGTCCCGGAGTTCGACCCCGCCGCGTCCGGGCGCCTGGCCGTTCCCGAGCAGGACGGCCGCGAGGGGCTACGCCTGCGCGTGGATCCGGGCGCGCCGCGGACGGCCCTGCGCCCGGGCCTCACCGCGATGGTGGTGCCCGACGACGACACCGCGCTCCGGGTGCTCGCCGCGCTCTCCACACCGCCGTGGTCGCTGCGGTACTACCTGCGCGAGCTGAGCGGTGTCGGTGCCCCGTGGGGGCGGCCCGGCTCCGTGCTCACCGGCACCGCGGTCGACGTCGTGGTCTGGCTGGAGTGGGCCAGGCAGGCGGGAGCCTTCGACGCCGGGACGGTCGCCGCGCGGTGCCCGCTCGACGACCGGCGGGAGCTCGACGTGGAGATCCGCGCCGGTCACGTCGTGCGCGCCCGCTGGGAGCCGGCGTCCCCGGCGAGCTGACCGGACTCAGCTGCGCACGACCCCCACGAGGTTGGACAGCACGCCGTCGTGGATGCGCTGCAGTCCCTTCGGCGCGAACGTCCGCTCGAAGAAGCCGCCGATCCCGCCCGCGCCGTTCCACGTGGTCTCCACCGCCACGACGCTGCGGTCGGCGCCTGCCGGCGTGACCGTCCACGTCGTGACCATGCTGGAGTTCGTGTCCCGCTCGACGATGCGGTCCTCCGCCGGGACGCCGACCTCGACCAGCTGGTCGCGCACCCGCTTCTTCGTGGCCTGCAGGGTCCAGTGCACCCGCGTGCCGGCTCCGGTGCCACCTGCCTCCACGCGGTAGTCGCGATAGTGCTCCGTGAGAATCGTCGGCCGCACCGTCTCGTAGTCCGCGAGCGCCGCCCGCACGCGCTCCGCCGGGGCCTCGATGGTGCGTGTCGACCGGGCCGTCACCTGTGCCATGGCCCCATCCTGCCCCGGCGCCGCGCTGCGGTCCGACCGGGATCAGGGTGTGGCGGGCGCCTTCTTGCCCTCCGGGGTGGCCGCGAACCACTTGCCGCCCACGCCCTGGCCCGTCGCGGTGCCCGGGGCGGTGTCGCCCGAGTAGCGGTAGAGCGCCCACCCGGCGAGCGTGAGCTGGCTCGTGCCGTCGGAGCGTTGCACCATGCCGATGAGCGACTGGTTCACGCCCTGCAGCGACAGCTTGCCCTCGGGGTCGACGATGATCGGCGGCCACTTCGCCGCGCACTCGCCCTCGCACGTCGCCGTCGGCGGCTTCGCCTTGTCCTGGTCGAACCGGTAGAGGGTGAAGCCCTCCGCGTCGGTGACGACCGGGCCGACCTCGGGCAGGACGCGCGCGGCCAGCACGGTGCCGCCGGTGGCCGCGCCGGCGCCGGAGGCACCACCCGCCTTGCCGGACGGGGACTGGGCGGGAGCCGACAGTGGGGAGGGGGACGAGCTGTAGCCGTATCCGTCATCGCCGGTGGTGATGCCCCCGCACGCGCTGAGCGCGAACGTGAGGGTGGCCATTGCGGCGATCGGCAGGATCCGGGGTAGGCGCATGGGGGAGCTCCTCGATCAGGCGGCCGGTTCGGGGCCGGCCGTCTCCTCACACACGTATGTCCGTGGGGGTGGGTTCACCCCATTTCCGGGTGCCGGGCGACGGGTCGGTCAGCGGTCGGGCGGCTCCTCGGCCGGCGGTTCCTCGGATGGCGGCTCGTCGAGCTCCGCGCCGGAGACCTGCTTGCCGGCCTCCGTGACCTCTGCCGCCGGTACCTTCTCGAGGGACTCGTGCATGTGGGACGCCGTGGGCCGCGCCTCGACCATGGCGTGGCGCATGCCGTCGACGAGCCGGCCCACCGTGTCCCCGGCGTCCGACAGCTCGTCGAGCAGCCGGGCGAGATGCTCGGTGATGAGGCGCGCCAGGCGGTAGGCCTCCAGCGCGATGGCGGTGACCGCCACTGCCGTGGACGCGCCGGCGGTGACCGTCGCCGCGGCGAGCGCGGAGATCGCCTGGCGCACGGCCCAGGCGAGGAAGTCGGCGATGAGGTCCCGGACCAGGGCACGGACGGTCCCCACGGCCGCTCCCGAGCCGAGCACGACGTCGGCCACGCCGTCGGCCTGCCCGGCCACGTCGACGACCGATCGCGTGTACCGGTGCACCGCGGCGCGGTAGGCCTCGCCCGCCTGCCCGCTCCAGCCGGGCACCCCGGTGGCGGTCTGGTCGGCGGCGACGCTGCGCAGCTCCGCCGCGATGTTGCTCCACGTCCGGGCCTGGGCGATCACCTGCTGAGGGTCGCCCGCCAGCGCGTCGAGGGGCTCGCGCAGGAACCAGACGTGCTCGATGAGCCAGCCCGCTCCCGACGACAGGACCTCGTCGAACGGGTCGGTGACGGCTCCGAGCGTGTCGAGGCCTGCTCCGGCTGCGGCGAAGGCGATCGTCAGGCCGTCCGGTTGCTCCTGGGCCACCGCATCCCCGAGATCGGCCCAGCTCGACGCCAACCCGGTGCCCTCCAGGACGGGGATCTCCCCGTCGGGCTCCGCGACGAGCGTGGTGCTGCCCGGTGGGGTGGGCTCCGCGGGTGGTCCGGGCTCGCTCACCGTCCGCCTCCGAACCCGGCAGCGGTGCCCTGCTCGAGCTCCCGGTAGGCGGCGGCGCTGGCCCGCACCCCGTCGGCGATCGACCCGGCCTGCTCGGTCAGCGCGGCGACCACGACCGACCCGGCGCGCGCCGCCTCGCTCGCGGCGCCGGCGAAGACCTGGCCGATCACCCCATAGGCGGCCGGGTCGAGCGGCCGGGCGGCAGCAGCCACCGCCCGCATCCGCGCGGCCAGCGCGTCGACCTGCCCCGCGTGGGCGTGGAGCACCCCGTCGTCGACCTCGAACCCGCCGGTCATCGCTCGCCCTCGCTGCGCTGGGCCGGCAGGTAGGACCCCAGCATCCGCGTGGCTTCCGGGCCGATCAGCGGGGAGACGGCCGCGGCGGCGCGGCGAGCCGCCTCCCCCTTCGCCTCCTGGGCCGTGGCCACGACGGCTGCGGCGAGCTGCACGCGGGTCATGGTCTCGGTGCGCTCGGACAGCACCAGCCGGTGCAACGCGCCCGCCGGGTCGACCGTGACGGTGACCGCCCCGTCCCGGCTCGTCACGGTGGCCGACGCGTCCGCCAGTGCCTTCTGCGCCTGTGCCGCCCGGGCTCCGAACTCCTGCAGCCGCTCCTGGTAGGAGGCCAGCCACTGTGCTCCGTCCATGGGGCGGACGGTACGGAGGGGAGCAGCGTCCCCGAGGCGATTCGGCAGAACTCGTCGAGATCAGGAGCCGTCGCCCCCTTACCGCGGTACGGGCTCCGGGACGGGTGCCATGCCGTGCAGGTGGTAGAGCTGGGCGTAGCCGGGACTGGCCGAGAGGAGTTCGGTGTGGGTGCCGGCCCCGGTGATGCGGCCGTCCTCGAGGTACAGGATCCGGTCGGCGTCGGTCACGGTCAGCAGGTTGTGCGAGATGATGATGGTGGTGCGCCCGGCCATGAGGCGGCGCAGTGGTACGAGGATGCGCTGGGTCGACTCGGCGTCGAGGCCGGTGGTGGGCTCGTCGAGCAGCAGCACCGGGCTGTCGCGGATCATCGCCCTGGCGATGGCGACCCGCTGGCGCTGCCCGCCCGAGAGCAGCCGGCCGCGTTGTCCGATGCGGGTGTCGTAGCCGTCGGGCAGCTGGTCGATGAAGGAGTTCGCGTCGGCAGCGGTCGCCGCCTTGATGAGCTCCTCCTCGGTGGCGCCGGGGCGGCCCCAGAGGATGTTGTCGCGGATGGTGCCGTCGAAGACGAGCGTCTCCTGCAGCACGGGTGTGATGTTGCGCCGGAGATCGGTCAGGGTCAGCTCCCGCAGATCGCGCCCGTCGAGGGTGATGGAGCCCGAGTCGGGGTCGAAGAAGCGCAGGAGCAGCTTCGCCAGCGTCGACTTGCCGGCCCCGCTCGCGCCGACCAGCGCGATCCGCTGCCCCGGTTCGACGACGAAGTCGATCCCGGACACGGCCGGGCGCCCGGCGTCCTCGTACCCGAACGAGAGGCCACGCACCTGGAGCGAACCTCGGGCCCGGGTCAGCGGAGCCGGGTCGTCGGGCTCCACGACGGCCGGGGTGAGGTCGAGGAGCTCGATGACCCGCTCGGCACCGGTGCTGGCGGAGAACAGCCTGTTGGTCAGCTTCCCGAGTCCCTGGATCGGACCGTAGAGCTGGGTCAGGTAGGCCACGAAGGCCAGCACCCCGCCGAGGGTGATGTTGTTGTTGGCGAGCTCCCACACGGCGAACCCCACCACCAGCAGCACACCGACCACCTCGAGCAGGTTGGTCAGGGGGGAGAACATGGCCTGCAGGCGGGTGGCACGCATCTGCGCGCGATAGGCGGCGAGGTTCTCCGTGTCGAACCGGCTCTGCTCCTCGTCCCAGCGGTCGTAGGCGCGCACCAGCGCGGCGTTGCTGAAGCTCTCCTCGGCGACTGCGGTGATGGAACCGGCCTTGCGCCGCCTCTCACCCGAGGCGATCTTGATCCGGCTGGAGAAGGACCGCGCGACGAGGACGAATCCCGGCGTGGCGACCAACGAGACCAGCGCGAGGCGCCAGTCGAGATAGAACAGCGCGGCGACGAAGAACGCGAGCTCGAAGACGTAGGTCAGCCCCGCTCCGACGCCGGAGAGGATGAGCTGCTCGATCGCCGCGATGTCGCCGGTCAACCGGGAGAGGATGTCGCCCAGCTCGTTGCGGTCGAAGAAGGTCGACGACTGGCGGTGCAGGTGGCCGAAGACCCGGCTCCGCAGGTTCAGGATGAACCGTCCGCCGACCCAGGCCGCCAGATACTCGTCGAAGAAGCCCACGATGCCGCCGACCACCGTCAGCACCAGGTAGGCGCCTGCGACCTTCGCGAAGAGATGGAAGTCGTGCGGTTGCAGCACGTCGTCGATCAGGATCTTGAGGAGATAGATCGTGGCGGCGCTCATCAACGGACCGACCACGATGAGCAACAGGCTGGTCCACACCCAGCCCCGATACGGGCGGGTGTCGGGCCAGAAGCGACGGAAGATGCTGGTCAGGCTCACCGGCGGTGCCTCCGGCAGGAGGTCCGTGGCCACCAGTAGCCGTGTGACGGACAGGCGCGGCGCCGGCGCGTCGGGCGCCTGCGTGGTGTGGCGTGCGTTCATCATCTCAACCCAGGGCCGGCGGAATCAGGACCGGCGGCCGTGGTGGTAGCCGCCGTGGTGGACTTGCCGTGGTGGTGGTCCGGCACGAGAAGAATTGCGCAGCACGCAGCTATTGCCGACGGGGCGACAGGTGAGCCCCTGCGCGGCGGCGAACCGGAATTCGACGCGGGAGCACGACTGCTGCGGCGGGACTCTCCTCAGCGGTTCGGAGTAGGCCGCCGATTCGTTCCGGGCGAAGAAAGTCGGCATCCGGAAACGTGGGCAGTCGGTCGGCGCGCGGCTGCGTCATTCCACCGGAGCGGCGCCGGACGCACGGGACGGTCGGTGTACCGATGGATCCTCACCGGCCCGGCGGATCGCGGGTCGTCGGTGTATCCGCTGGTACTGCCTCCGTGTGCGGCCTGGGTGGCCCCGTACACAGCGGGTGGGGCCACCCAGGGCCGTCATTCATTCAGTCATGCAGTCAATCAGTCGTCGTCGTCATCGTCGTCGTCGTTGTCGTCGTACCAGTAGCCGTCGTGCCACTTGTGGTCGTTGTCGTACCACCCGTCGTGCCACTTGCGCTTGCTGGCGCTGCCGATAACGAACAGACCGATCCCGCGAGCCTTCATGTGCTAGCTCCTCCTGCGTTGTTTCCGAGCGCCGTATGGCGCTCTACTGCAGGGAACGTGACCCGCCGATGCGCGGATCAACAATTCTGTGGGCGTCACCCGAATAGACCTAAGAGTTATCCCGCTCTTCGGGGGCTCTTGGTTCACCCGTTAGGCAAGGCGTGCATTTGTGTCCTGCATGATATCGGTCATCAAAGTGATATGACGGAACTGCCGGCGCGCGTTGCGCCAGCGGTCACCGCGGGTCGAGCGCCAGCACGGTGGGCACGGGCTCCGTGGCGGGTTCGATCTCTGCCAGGGCCGGTGTCGTGCCCTGCAGGTGGTAGAGCCGGGCGTAGCCGGGACTGGCCGAGAGGAGTTCGGTGTGGGTGCCGGCCGCGGCGATGCGGCCGTCCTCGAGGTACAGGATCCGGTCGGCGTCGGTCACCGTCAGCAGGTTGTGCGAGATGATGATGGTGGTGCGCCCGGCCATGAGCCTGCGCAGCGGCGCGAGGATGCGCTGGGTCGACTCGGCGTCGAGGCCGGTGGTGGGCTCGTCGAGCAGCAGCACGGGTGCGTCGCGGATCATCGCTCTGGCGATGGCGACCCGCTGGCGCTGGCCGCCCGAGAGCAGCCGGCCGCGTTGCCCGACGCGGGTGTCGTAGCCGTCGGGCAACTGCGTGATGAACGAGTGCGCGTCGGCCGCCGCCGCCGCTCGCACGAGCTCGTCCTCGGTGGCGCCGGGGCGACCCCACAGGATGTTGTCGCGGATGGTGCCGTCGAAGACGAGCGTCTCCTGCAGCACGGGGGCGATGTTGCGCCGGAGGTCGGCCAGTGCCAGCTCGCGCAGGTCGTGGCCGTCGAGGCTGATGGATCCGGTGTCGGGGTCGGAGAAGCGCAGGAGCAGCTTCGCCAGTGTCGACTTGCCTGCTCCGCTCGGACCGACCAGCGCGATCCGCTGCCCGGGCTCGACGGAGAAGTCGATCTCCGACAGCGCCGGGTGATCGGCGTCCTCGTAGCGGAACGAGAGGTTGTGCACCTGCAGCGCACCGTGGGCCCGGGCCAGCGGCAGCGGGTCCGCGGGCTCGACGACGGCCGGGGTGAGGTCGAGCAGCTCGATCACGCGCTCGGCACCCGCGCTGGCGGAGAACAGCTCGTTGGCCAGGTCGCCGAGGGCCTGGATCGGCCCGTAGAGCTGGGTCAGGTAGGCCACGAAGGCCAGCACGCCGCCCAGGGTGACGTTGCCGTTGGCGAGCTCCCACACGGCGAACCCGACCACCAGCAGGACGCCGATCACCTCGAGCAGGTCGGTCAGCGGGGTGAACATGGCCTGCAGGCGGGTGGCCCGCATCTGCGCGCGGAAGCTGGCGAGGTTCTCGGTGTCGAACCGGGCCTGTTCCTCGTCCCAGCGGTCGTAGGCGCGCACCAGCGCGGCGTTGCTGAAGCTCTCCTCGGCGACCGAGGTGATGGAACCCGTCTTGCGCCGTTTCTCGCCCGAGGCGACCTTGATCCGGCTCGAGAAGGACCGGGCGACGAAGAGGAACCCTGGTGCAGCGATCAACGCGGCCAGCGCGAGGCGCCAGTCCAGATAGAACAACGCGGCGACGAAGAACACGAGCTCGAAGACATAGCTCAGCCCCGACCCGACGCCGGAGAGGATCAGCTGCTCGATCGCCGCGATGTCGCCGGTCAACCGGGAGAGGACGTCGCCCAGCTCGTTGCGGTCGAAGAATGTCGAGGACTGTCGGTGGAGGTGGCCGAAGATCCGGCTCCGTAGGTTCAGGATGAACCGTTCGCCGACCCAGGCCGCCAGATACTCGTCGAAGAAGGCCACGATGCCGCCGACGAGCGTCAGCCCGAGATAGGCGCCCGCCACCAGCGGGAAGAGGTGGAAGTCGTGGGGCTGGAGCACGTCGTCGATCAGGATCTTGAGGAGATAGATCGTGGCGGCGCTCAACAGCGGACCCACCGCGACGAGCACCAGGCCGAGCCACAGCCGGCCCCGGTAGGGCCGGGTCTCGGGCCAGAAGCGACGGAAGATGGTGCGAAGGCTGACCGGCGGAGCCTCCGGCAGGAGGTCGGTTGCCACCAGCAGCCGGGTGACGGACAGGCGCGGCGCCGGCGGTTCAGGCGCTTGCGTGGCGTGGCGTGGGTTCATCATCTGGGTCCGGGACCACCGGGTGGCCCCGCCCGTCATGGGCGGGGCCACCCCGGTAGATCAGCGGTGGTAGCCGTGGTCGTGGTAGCCGTAGCCACGGCCCCGGTAGCTGTGGCGGCGGTAGCCGTAGCCGTGGCCCCGGTAGCCGTGGTCGCGGTAGCCACCGCGGCCGTACCTACGGCGGAAGTCGGCAATCAGCTTGATCTTTCCTGCACTCATGTGAGTACCCTTTCTCTCTTTCCGTTCAGAACACCGTGTGGCGTTCTAACTGGAGAACATACCTGGGGCCGGAGTTCATTCCACCGGCCACGCATCAGTTTGTTGAAGTGACTCTCTTCACGGCCTGCTTGTGTGTTCAATTATTAAAGAAGCGGTCGAGACTCTGTTTCGCGGAGCCGGTGGTTCCGCTTCGCCGGACGGCTGCCGGTCAGTATTTGCATCTCGTCGTGTTTTGCAGTCGGCTGCGTGCTCGGCTGTCGATGTGCCGAGTCGGCCGGGCGCGCCGCCGAGAATCTCCGCATCGTCCGGCGCGGCCACCTCGAGGCGGCTGCCGCAATCGGCGGAGGTGGCCCGAACGTAATCCCCAGTGCCCTGATCGGTCGCTTTCCGGCCTCGGACGTGACAATTCACGGAGTGCCGTGGTGGCGACGACGGCGGGAGCGGTCGTGCAGTGCCGACAGTCGGGCCCGGGACCGGTGGCAGGTGATCCACGCCTGGCCCGGTGTAGCTACGCGTCGTGGTGGAGACAACGGACGACGCGGACGAACCTGCTGGTAGCGGCCCCTGCGGGCGAGGCCGGGAGGCGGCCCCGCCCGTAACGGGCGGGGCCGACCGATCCGTCAGTAGTACTCCCAGTATCCGCGGTGGTAGTGGCGGTACCGGTCCCAGTACGGCTTGCGCCAACGACGACGACGCCTGGTGACCACGAGCTTCATCGTGAGACTCCCTTCCGTTTAACTTCCGAACGCTGTGTTGCGTTCTAACTCTAGAACGTACCTGGAGCGCGAGTGGATCCGGATTTAGGCCAGTGTTACCCGAATGGACTAGCGCCTCTCATTGCTTGCGAGGTGCGCACAATACCCCGATCTTCCGGATCTGACTGTGTGCCACGTATGAATCCGCCCAGTAAAGAGATCGTCGAGGGTTTCCCTCGATCGGGATATGTGTCCGGCGCTGACCAGGCATTTCTTGTCGGCCTCGGCGTGAGCCCTGCCGGAATCGGTCGAGGCGGGCCCGGAAGAGTCCGTGACGAATCGCGCGCATCGATCGGATCGGGCCGACCGGATGATCAACCCGGAAGTCGCGTTCCGGGGGTGGTGTCGATGTGGCCACCATCGCACCGACCCGATCGGCCCCTCGGTGTGTCGCGGGGAAACGGCCGGGCGCAGACCGCCCGGCTCGCATGTCTTTCACACAATCCGTTCGAAACCGGTCCGAGGTGCCGAAGAGGCGGACCGGGCCCATCGGTGATGATCAGGCGGGCACGCCGAGACCCGCAGCGGTCCGCCGGAGCGCGGCCCAGGTGTCGACGGGCAACGGCACGCCCTCCGCCAGCCGGGCCGCGCGGGTCCGGGCCTCCGGGTCGCCCGGGGCGAGCACCGGCAGGCCCGGGTCGATCGGGCGGGCGCCGAGAACCCAGTCGAGGTACTCCCGGCCGATCCGCTCGAACTCGGCCTGCGTGCCGAAGTGGGCGGGGGAGAGGTAGACCGAGAGCATCCCGTTGGCGATGCCGCGCCGGTCGCCGTCGAGCGGCCCCGCGCACCCACCCCCGGTCAGGGCACCCGCGAGCAGCTCGCACATCAGGGCGAGACCCGAGCCCTTGTGCTCGCCGAACGCGCGGATGGCGCCCGGGCCACCGCCGGGGCTGCGGAGGTCGGTGCTGGTGTACTCGCCGTACAGGACATGGGGGTCGCCGGAGCGTTGCCCGTCCGGGCCGATGAGGGCGTCCGGCGGCAGCGGCTTGCCGCCGTAGGAGGCCACCTGCACCTTGCCCTCGGCCACCAGCGACGTGGCGAAGTCCAGGACCACCGGGCGCTGCGGGAGCGGCAGCCCGATCGTGAACGGCGCCGTGGAGAAGCGGCGCTCGACCGCCCCGAACGGGGCCACCAGCGGCGAGCCCGCCACGTTGACGAAGTGGATCGAGATCAGCCCGGCCGCGATCGCGGTCTCCGCGTACGCGCCGACGCGTCCGATGTGCCCGGCGCCGCGCAGCGCCACGATGCAGGTGCCGTGGTCCCGGGCCCGCTCGATTCCCAGCTCCACGGCCTGCGATGCGACGGTCTGGCCGAAGCCGAGCTGCCCGTCGAGCACCACGAACGCGCCGCCGTCGGTCACCACCTGCACGTCGCGTCCGGGATGGACGTACCCGGAGCGCATCCAGTCGACGTAGATCGGTACGCGCACCACGCCATGGCTGTCGTGCCCGGTCAGGTTGGCGCCGACGAGCTCACGGGCGATGCGCCCGCCCTCCTCGTCGTCGCAGCCCGCCGCCACGAAGATGTCGCGCACCATCGATTCCAGCGCGCCCGCCGCCACCAGCTGCACCCGAGCGTCGTCCACCGTGTCTGCCTCATCGCCTGCCACGGCGACCAGGATGGCGGATCACCGCCCGGATCATCAGTCCTGCGGTTCGTCGGGCCACGCACCGAGGCAGAGCCGCGAGATGTCGTCCCACCGGCCGGCCCGCACCAGATCGGACGGCGTCAGCCAGCTGCCTCCGACGCAGGGGACGTTCGGCAGGGCCAGGTAGTCGCCCGAGTTGGAGGCGTCCACGCCCCCCGTGGGGCAGAAGCTGATCTCGGGCAGGGGCCCCGCGAGCGCCTTCAGATACCTCGGCCCACCAGCCGGGCCCGCCGGGAAGAACTTCATCTCGGTGATGCCGTGGCGCAGCAGGGCCAGCGCCTCGGTCGCCGTGGCCACCCCGGGCAGCACGGGCACGCGTTCGGCCAGCATCGCGGTGACCAGTGGCTCGGGGGAGCCGGGGGAGACCAGGAAGCGGGCGCCCGCAGCCACGGCCATGGCCGCCTGCTCGGGCCGGGTGATCGTGCCCGCCCCGACCACCATGTCGGGCACTTGCTCGGCCACCCTGGCGATCGACTCCAGCGCCGTGGGCGTGCGCAGGGTGATCTCCATGACGGGGACGCTCCCGGCCAGCAGCGCCCGCGCGAGCGGGACGGCGGCCTCGGCGTCGTCGAGGACCACGACCGGGATCACCCGGCTGCAGGCCATCACCTCAGCTGCCGATGTCGACATGCGGTACCTCCTCGGGGTCGGTGGGCACGGTCGAACGGGTCATGCTGCTCCGGCGTGCGCGCGGACCTGCTGCAGGTCCGCGATGAGCCCGGTGCCACCCTGCCCGCCCACCGCGAGTGACGCCGCCGCGGTGCCCAGCCGCACGGCGTCCTGCAGGTCGTCCCCGAGGGCGAGGCGGGCGGCGACGGTGCCGACGAAGACGTCGCCCGCCCCGGTCTGGTCGACCAAGGCGGGGGCCGGGACGGCCGGGACCCACTGGTCGGGCGCACCCCTGCCGGGCGAGACATGGACGCCCCGCTCCCCGCAGGTGACGGCGACCGCACCGGCGCCGAGCTCCCGCAGCCTGGTGACGGCGGCAGCGGGGTCGCCGGTGCCGAGCAGGGCGGCGGTCTCGGCGGGGGCCGACGGGGTGAGCAGCGCGGCGAGCGGAGCGAGGTCGGTGAGCACGGCCGCCGCGGCGGCCGAGGTGGTGAGCCGGGGACGGAAGTTCGGGTCGTAGACGAACCGGCGGCCCAGCTTCGCCGCCGCGAGCACGGCGTCCCGGGCCGAGGTCGAGAGTGCCGCCGTGATCCCGCTCGCGAGCACCGCGCCCGCTGTGGCGAGCGTGTCGGCGTCGAGGTCACCCGGGGAGAGCCCGGCCCCCACCGAGCCCGCCCTGGCGTAGCTGAACTGCCGCTGACCGGACGGGTCGCTGTGCAGCAGGTAGACGCCCTGCTGGCCGCGGACCCGGCGCACCAGCGCGTCGTCGACGCCGAGCGCGCGGATCCGGGCGACGACGGCGTCGCCGAGCTCACCGGTGGCGACGCGCGCGACGATCGCCACCCTGGCTCCGGCGGCGGCCGCCGCGGCGGCGGCGTTCACCACGTCGCCGGAGACGCCGAGGGTGGCCGCCACCCCGTGGCCGAACGGTTCGGTGGTGGCGACCTCGACGAGCGGCTCGCCCAGGAGGACCACGTCGTAGTGCGCGCTCACCAGTCGTGCACCGACCCGTCGAGGCGCCGGTTCACCGGCAGCTGCCGCGGGTCGTACGGGAAGCGGGCCGCCGCCTCCTCGTCGACCTCGACGCCCAGACCTGGCGCGTCCCCGGGATGCATGTATCCGTCCTTGAAGCTGTAGGAGGTGCGGAACACCTCGCCTGCGGGTTCGCGGTGGCCCATGTACTCCTGGATCCCGAAGTTCGGTACCGACAGGTCGACGTGCAGTGCGGCAGCCATCGCCACCGGGGAGAGGTCGCCCGGCCCGTGGGAGCCGGTGCGCACCCCGTACAGGTCGGCGAGGGAGAAGATGCGGCGCAGGTGGGTGATGCCGCCGGCGTGGGTCACCGAGGTGCGGATGTAGTCGATCAGCCGCTCGGTGATCAGCTGCTGGCAGTCCCAGATCGAGTTGAACACCTCGCCGACGGCCAGCGGCGTGGTGGTGTGCTCCCGGATCACCCGGAACGCCGACTGGTCCTCCGCGGGGGTCGGGTCCTCGAGCCAGAACAGGCGGTGCGGTTCGAGGTCGCGGCCGAGCCGGCCCGCCTCGATGGGGGAGAGCCGGTGGTGCACGTCGTGCAGCAGGTGGAAGTCGAACCCGAAGCGCTCCCGGACGGCGCCGAGCATCTCGGGGGCGAAGCGCATGTAGGGCCCGGTGTCCCAGAGGTGCTCGGCGGGCAGCGACGACGAGGCGGGCTCGTAGAGCTTTCCGTCGGGGGCGGGGACGCCGTAGGTCCCCTCCAGCCCGGGCACCGCCGCCTGGGCCCGCACCGCGAGGTAGCCATCGTCGAGACGGCGCGCGACGTCGTCGAGCAGGGCGGGGACGTCGGAGCCGCTGGCGTGGCAGTAGACCAGCACGCCGTTGCGCGCCGCACCGCCGAGCAGCTGGTAGACCGGCAGCCCGGCCACCTTCCCCTTGATGTCCCACAGCGCCATGTCGACCGCCGCGATCGCCGTCATCGTCACCGGGCCGCGCCGCCAGTAGGCGCCCCGGTAGAGCAGCTGCCAGGTGTCCTCGATGCGGGCCGGGTCGCGGCCGACGAGCAGCGGGCACACGTGCTCGGTGAGGTAGGCCGCCACGGCGAGCTCGCGGCCGTTGAGGGTGGCGTCGCCCCAGCCGACGACGCCGTCGGAGGTGGTGATCTTCAGGGTCACGTAGTTGCGCCCCGGGCCCGAGACGAGCACGCGGGCGTCGGCGATCGTGGTCACGAGTCCTCCTTGTTGCCTCGGCCGGTCCAGTCGGCGTACTCGCGGCCTCCGAGCAGCCCCGGTGCGGTCTCCGGCATCCGGAGGAGCGCAACGATACTGATCATGGTCAACGCGGCGACGTAGACCGCGACCCAGGTGAACGCGCCGTCGGCCGCCACCAGCAGGGCGGCCGCCACGACCGTGAACGGGCCGCTGGCGATCATCGCCCCGAACTGCCAGACGATCGACACCCCGCTGTAGCGGGCCGAGGACGGGAACAGCTCGGGGAAGTAGGACGCCTGCGGCGCGTACGTCCCGCCGTGCCCGAGCGCGAGACCCGCAACCAGCAGCAGCGTGATGACGGCGACGTCGCCGGTGCGGACGGCGAGGAACGCGGGCACCACGAGCACGAGGTTGAGCACGGCGGCGCCGAGGAGGACCGGGCGCCTGCCCACCCGGTCGGTGAGCCTGCCGATGATCGGGATCAGGATCAGCTCGGCGATGATCGCGATGATCACCGCGTCCAGCACGATCGCCGTGTCGACGCCCTGGCTCTTGGCGTAGGTGACCAGGAAGATCGTGTAGAAGGGGAAGACGGCGGCCTCCACGAACTTGGTCAGCGTGCCGCCGATCACCTCGCCGCGGTTGTCCCGCACCAGCGTGGCGAGCGGGGATCTCACCGGCTGCCGCTCCTTGACCGCCCGGAACGCCGCCGACTCCGGCACGCGGAGGCGGATGTAGAGCCCGATCACCACCACCACGGCACTCAGCAGGAACGGCACGCGCCAGCCCCACGAGAGGAACTGCTCGTCGGTGAGCCGGGCGTCGAGCACGGCGAACAGCGCCGTCGGGATGAGGTAGGCCGCGGGGGAGCCGAGCTGCACGAAGCTGGTGACGAAGCCGCGGCGCTCCGGCGGGGCGGCCTCCGCGGTCAGCAGCACGGCCCCGCCCTGCTCGCCGCCGACGCCGAACCCCTGCACGAGGCGCACGATCACGAGGATGACCGCGGCCCAGATGCCGATCTCGTCGTAGGTGGGCATCAGGCCGACCGCGAACGTGCCGATGCCCGTCAGCAGCAGCGTGTAGACCAGCGTGCGCTTGCGGCCGACCCGGTCGCCGACCCAGCCCCAGAAGATCCCGCCGAACGGGCGGGCGAAGAAGCCGACGGCGTAGGTGGAGAACGCCGCGAGCGTCCCGACCAGCGGGTCGACCTCGGGGAAGAAGACCGTGTTGAAGACCAGCGCCGAGGCCGTGCCGTAGATGAAGAAGTCGTAGTACTCGGCGATCGTGCCGATCACGGACGCGGCGACCGTGCGGCGCAGCATCGCCGGGGTCGTGGCGGGCGCCCTGGCGTGGTCCCCGCCGGGCGCGGGATCGAGTTCGGTCGGCATCGACTCTCCTGTGGCAGCGGGCATTGTCATACGATCCACTGCCATACAAGCACTACCATACTGGCGGAGGCAACCGGTACGGTGGCCCGGTGGGACGGGGGGAGCCAGGGCACCGGTCGGCACGCGTCGTCGTGTACGAGCAGCTGCGCCGCCGGATCGTCAGCGGCGAGCTGCCGCCCGGCGCCCCGCTCTCGGAGAACGACCTGGCCGCCGAGCTGTCCGTGTCGCGCACCCCGGTCCGCGAGAGCCTGATCCTGCTCGCCGACGAGGATCTCGTGCAGGTCTTCCCGCAGCTCGGCTCGTTCGTCTCCCGGGTCGACATCCGCCACGTCGCCGATGCGCAGTTCGTGCGGGAGGCGATCGAGATCGCCTCCCTCCGCGACGCCGCCGACCGCCTCGACGCGCCGGCCCTGGCCGCCCTGCGCGACGTGCTCGCCCGGCAGCGCGCCGCGGGCGACGACGTCGAGGAGTTCTTCCGGCTCGACGAGGAGTTCCACCAGATGCTGCTCGGCGTCGGCGGCCACGCCGGGGCGTGGCGGGCCGTCCAGTCGGCGAAGGTCCACCTCGACCGCGCCCGCCGCCTCGGGCTCCGCACGGTGAGCCCCGTCGCCCCCCTGGTCGCCCAGCACACGGCCGTGGTCGACGCCCTCGCCGCGGGCGACCCGGAGGCGGCCGAGACGGCGCTGCGGGAGCACCTGCGCGCGGTGTTCGACGACATCGAGCGGATCCGCGAGCGATCCCCCGAGCTGTTCACGAGCGAGGGGACGAGCCGCCCGGCGCGTCGCAACATCACCGTCTGGCGCTGACCCCGCCCCCACCCCCCGCGAGTCGCCCAGAACCGGTGCGCGAGTCGCCCAGAACCGGTGCGCGAGTCGCCCGGAACCGGTGCGCGAGTCGCCCGATGAGCGCGACGAGATCCGCGGATCGGCCCGGTGGAGGGCGGACAGGTGGGTCTCGCAGCGATCAGTGGGTGGTCAGCGGGCCGCGGAGTGCTCGACCGCGACCCGGCGGGGCTCGGCGGGTGGGGCGGCGCACGAGCCCCGCACCACGAGCCGGGTGGGTAGTCGCACGTGCGTCTGAGGCAGGTCGCGGCCGGCCAGCAGCTCCACGAGCATCTCGATCGCGCGCTGGCCCATCAGCTGCAGCGGCTGCTCGATCGTGGTGAGCCCGGGCTCGGTCATCGCGCTCTCGGGGACGTTGTCGAACCCGATGACCGACAGGTCGCCGGGTACCCGCAGGCCCAGCGCCATGGCGACGTCAATCGTCGTGATCGCGGAGACGTCGTTAGCGGCGAAGATCGCCGTGGGCCGGTCGGGCAGGGTCAGCAGCTGCCGGGCTGCGTCCTCGGACGCCGAGTCGTCGTAGCCGCCTGCCCGCACCAGGTCCGGGTCGGGGGTGATGCCGGCGGCCTGGAGGGCGCTGCGGTAGCCCTCCTCGCGCTGCGGGCCGGACTCGAGGTCGCGCGGTGGCCGCCTGAGCAGGCCGATGCGCCGGTGCCCCAGGCCCAGCAGGTGCTCGACGGCGAGCTGGGCGCCACGGAAGTTGTCGGAGTCGACGGTGGGGACCTCCGAGCCGGTGTGGGGGTCGACGGCGACGACGGGGGTGGAGAACGGGGCGGTGTCCACCGTGGGCGTGACCATCACCGCGCCGTCGATCAGCGTGCCGGAGAGCCGGGACAGGTAGCGGTGCTCCCAGCCCATGCGCTCGGCGCCCTTCCCGCCTGCGGCGTAGACGACCAGCTCGTACCCGGTGCCCTTGATGGCGCGGGCCGCGCCCTTGAGCAGCTCGGCGCTGTAGGGCTCGATGTCCCACACGAGTACGCCGATGACGTTGGTGCGGTGGTTGCGCAGGCTGCGCGCGACCAGGCTCGACTCGTACCCGAGCTCGGCGATCACCGCGCGCACCCGGTCGACGGTGCTGGTGGCGACGCCGTAGCGGTCGTTGAGCACCTTGGAGACCGTCGAGACCGACACGCCGGCCCGGGCGGCGACATCGTGGATGGTCACGCGGCTGTAGCTCACGGGGGCAGACTGTAGCGTGTAGAAAACGTTATCGATAACGATTGACACGCTCCGCGACACGTTGCAAGATCCCTGCAGTTCCAGTCCAGCGGGCTGAGATTCCACCTAGCGGAAAAGTTCGGCAGGGCACCGGTGCCAGTCGTCTGACGTCGGTGCCGCGCGATCACCGACGTGCCCCGGGTCCACCGTCGGGACCGGGGTCAGAGAGGCGGACAGAGTGAAGGCATCGGTCAGGACGCGGAGGGCCGTGGCCGCGGTGGGAGTCGCCGTGGCGCTCGCCGGCGCAGCGGCCTGCGGCACCGCGGGGCCCCAGGCGAGCGGCGGGGGCGTCGCCTCGGCGTGGATCATCAGCGGGGTCACGGAGAAGGCGTTCGACAACTCCTTCGACGCCTGGGACTCCGCCCATCCCGACCAGAAGTTCGCCATCCAGTCGTTTGCGAACGACCCCTACAAGCAGAAGATCCGCACCGCCGTCGGGGCTGCCGACGCCCCCACGCTGATCTACGGGTGGGGCGGCGGGGTGCTGCGGTCCTACGTGCAGGCCGGCTCGGTGGACGACATCTCCGACCTCGCGGCCGACCCCGCGCTGAAGGGCCGCTTCCTGCCCTCGGTGGCGGCGGTCGGGCAGGTGGACGGCAAGACCTACGCCGTGCCCAACAACGGGGTGAAGCCCGTGATGTTCTATTACAACAAGGACCTGTTCGCGAAGATCGGCGCCCAGCCCCCCGCCACCTGGGGGGAGATGATGGCGCTGGTGCCGCGGTTCCAGGCCGCCGGCGTCTCGCCGTTCGCCGTGGCCGGCCAGCCGAAGTGGCCGCTGCTGCCGTGGTTCACCTACCTCGTCGACCGCATCGGCGGCCCCGACGTGCTGAACGGGATCGTCGCGAACAAGCCGGACGGCTGGTCCGACCCCGCGGTGCTCCAGGCGAACCGGATGATCCAGGACCTGGTGAACAAGGACGGGTTCATCAAAGGCTTCGCGTCCGTCTCCACCGACAGCGGCGCCGACGTCGCGCTGCTCTACACGGGCAAGGCCGCGATGACCCTCGGGCTGCCCGCCACCTACCAGACGATCAAGACGGGCGACGCGCAGTTCGTCGCGGACGGCAAGCTCGGCTACTTCGCGTTCCCCGCCGTGGAGGGCGGCAAGGGCGACCCGGCGGACGTGGTGGGCAACCCGTCGAACTACTGGTCCATCTCCGCGAAGGCCACCCCGCAGGAGAAGCAGGTGGCGCGCGACTACATCAAGAGCAACCTGCTGAACGACCAGTACTCGGCGGACCTGCTCGCCGTCGGCAACGTGCCCCCGGTGGCCGGCCTCGACGACAAGCTCGCGGCGTCGACCGACCCCGCCTACTTCCGGGCCGTCTACGACGCCACGGCGAAGGCGCCGAACTTCCAGCTGTCGCTGGACCAGGCGCTGACCCCGGCGCAGGGTGACGCGCTGCTGACCAACCTGCAGCAGGTCTTCCTCGGCCAGATCACGCCCGAGCAGTTCTCCACCGCGATGAACGCCACGATCGGCAGCTGAGCGCCGTGACCGTCTCGACTGCATCGACCCCGGCCCCGGCGCTCGTCCGGGAGCCGGAGGGCCGACCGCAACGCAAGGGCGCCAGCGGGCTGCTCGCCGTGCCCGCGCTCGCGTTCTTCGTGGTCTTCGCGCTCGTCCCGCTCGCCGGTGCCGTGGTGCTGAGCTTCGCCGACTGGGACGGGCTGGGCGAGGTCGGCTGGGCGGGCTGGCGCAACTGGTCCGGCGTGCTCACCGACCCCGTCACCGGCCAGGCCCTGCTGCTGACGCTGAAGATCATGGTGGTGTCCTGGCTGGTCCAGACCCCGATCAGCCTGCTGCTCGGCGTGTTCACCGCGGGCACGCAGCGCTACCGCGCGCTGCTGGCGGTGCTCTACTTCGTGCCGCTGCTGCTGTCCTCCGCCGCCGTGGCCATCGCGTTCAAGGCCATCCTCGACCCGAACTTCGGGATCGGTGGGGCCCCAGGGCTCGGCTTCCTGGCGCAGGACTGGCTCGGCGACCCCGACCTCGTGCTCTACGTGGTGATCTTCGTGATCGCCTGGCAGTTCGTGCCGTTCCACACGCTGCTCTACCAGGCGGGGGTCCGGCAGATCCCGACCTCGCTCTACGAGGCGGCCACGATCGACGGCGCGAGCACCTACCAGCAGTTCCGCCACATCACGCTGCCGCAGCTGCGCTACACCATCGTCACGTCCTCGACGCTGATGCTGACCGGTTCCCTGACCTACTTCGACGTGGTGTTCGTGCTCACCGGCGGCGGTCCGGGGACGGCGACGCGGTTGCTGCCCCTCGACATGTACCTCACCGGGTTCTCGGCCAACGACATGGGCGGGGCCAGCGTGCTGGCCGTGATCCTCGTGGTGGCGGGGCTGGGACTGGCCTTCGTGCTGACCAGGTTCTCCGGCTTCGCCCGCATGAGCAGCGAGCAGGAAGGGCTCTGATGGCAGTCACGGTCACGGCGGGGGAGCGGTCGGTGCGGCAGCGCCCCGGGCCGGCACCCGTCCGTCGCTCACGCGGTCTGCGGCGCCCGCCCAACGTGCTCGCCGGGCTCGGCGGCTTCGTCTGGCTGGCGGTGATCATCCTTCCGATCTACTTCGTGGTGATCTCCAGCCTCCGCAGCCAGGCCGGGTTCTTCTCCACGAACCCGCTGGTCCCGCCCACCGACATCACCTTCGACAACTACCTGCTGGTGCTGCAGAGCGGGTTCGGCCTGTACTTCCTCAACAGCGTGATCATCACGGTGTCCGCCGTGGCGGCGACGGTGGCGATCTCGCTCATGGCCGCCTACGCGGTGGTGCGGGGCAACGGCCGGTTCGTCCGCTCGACGTTCTCGGTGTTCCTGCTGGGCCTGGCGATCCCGACCCACGCGACGATCATCCCGCTCTACTACATGATCACCAGGACGCACCTGTACGACAGCCTCGCCGCGCTGGTGCTGCCGTCCATCGGGTTCGCCGTGCCGATCACCGTGCTGATCCTCGCGAACTTCATGCGCGACATCCCGAACGAGCTGTTCGAGTCGATGCGGCTCGACGGCGCCGGTGACTGGCGCATCCTGTGGAACCTCGTGCTGCCGCTGGCCCGCCCCGCGCTGGTGACCGTGGCGATCTACGACGGCCTGCACGTGTGGAACGGGTTCCTGTTCCCGCTGATCCTCACCCAGAGCGCCGACAAGCGCGTGCTGCCGATGGCGCTGTGGACGTTCCAGAGCGAGTTCACCGTGAACGTGCCCGGCGTGCTCGCGGCCGTCGTCCTGTCGACGCTGCCGATGCTCGCCGCGTACGTGCTGGGCCGCCGCCATCTCGTGCGCGGTCTCACCGCCGGCTTCGGCAAGTGACCCCGATCCCGTTCGACGAAGGAGAGTCCCACCCCATGCACGACGAGTCCGTGATGATCCGGGTCGACGGCGACCACCTGGCCACCGCAGCAGGTGTTCCCGTGCGGCTGCGCGGGGTGGGTCTGGGCGGCTGGATGAACATGGAGAACTTCATCACCGGCTACCCCTCCACGGAGGAGTTGCAGCGCAAGGCGATGCGCTCGGTGCTCGGCCCGGAGGTGGCCGACGCGTTCTTCGACCGCTTCCTGGAGGTGTTCTTCACCGACGAGGACGCCCGGTTCCTCGCCGAGCGCGGGATGAACTCCGTGCGACTGCCGTTCCACTACCGCCACTTCGAGGACGACGCCCGGCCGCTGGAGCTGAAGGAGGAGGGCTTCCGGCTGCTGGACCGGGCGATCGACGCGTGCGCCCGCAACGGCCTCTACACGGTGCTGGACCTGCACGCCGCGCCCGGCTTCCACAACCAGCGCTGGCACAGCGACAACCCCACGCACCGGTCGTTCTTCTGGACCCATCGCCACTTCCAGGACCGGGTGGTGCACCTGTGGGAGGCGCTCGCCGACCGCTACAAGGACAACCCGTGGGTGGCCGGCTACAACCCGCTCAACGAGCCCGCCGACTCCGACGGCGAGGCGATCGGCCCGTTCTACGAGCGGCTGCACAAGGCCATCCGCGCGGTGGACCCCCACCACGTGATCTTCCTCGACGGCAACCGGCACGCCACGGAGTTCGACGCCTTCGCCGATCCGTGGGAGAACACGGTCTACACGGTGCACGACTACGCGTTGGCCGGGTTCGCCGACAGCGGTGACTACCCGGGGATCTCCCGCGGGCAGTACGTCGACCGCGACTACATCGAGCAGCGTTTCCTGCAGCGCTCGGAGTACATGCGCCGCACCGGCACGCCGATCTGGGTGGGCGAGTTCGGCCCGGTCTACAGCGGTGACCCGGTCCGTGACGACGCCCGCTACCGGGTGCTCGACGACCAGCTCGACATCTACGACGAGCACGCCGCCGGCTGGAGCCTGTGGACCTACAAGGACATCGGGCTGCAGGGCGTGGTGCACGCCGCGCCGGACTCGGCGTACCTGCAGCGGATCGCGCCGGTGCTGGAGAAGAAGGCCCGGCTCGGCGTGGACGTCTGGGGCGGCGTCGACACCGGGGTGCGCCACATCCTCGACCCGATCGAAGCCACGGTGGCCGAGGAGTTCCCCGACTTCGACCCGCTGCCGTTCGGGCAGCAGCAGTGGATCCACGTGCTGGTGCGCCACATCCTGCTGGCGGAGCCGATGGTGCACGACTTCGCCCGCTGCTTCGCCGGGATCGACGCCGAGCAGGCCCGGGCGCTGGCCGACTGCTTCGCGTTCGGGCAGAGCGTGGTGCGGACCAGGCTCGTCGAGGTACTGGAGAAGCACCTGTGAAGATCACCCGGATCGAGACGCTGGTCCGCGGGCCGCTCGCGATCGTGCGGGTCGGCACCGACGACGGCGTGGTCGGCATCGGGCAGACCGCGCCCTACGAGGCCGCCACCAGCGCACACGTGCTGCACACGATGGTGGCCCCGCTGTTCATCGGCCGGGACCCCTGGGACGTGGAGGCGCTGGTCGACGAGTGCCTGCGCGTGCACTACAAGTTCCCGAGCAGCTTCCTGCACCGCGCGCTCGCGGGCGTCGACACCGCGTTGTGGGACGTGCTGGGCATCGTCACGGGGCAGCCGGTGGCGAAGCTGCTGGGCGGGCACGCCCGGGCGTCGGTGCCGATGTACGCCTCCAGCATGCTGCGCTCGGTCACCCCGGAGCAGGAGGCCGAGCGGCTCGCCGGGTTCGTCGCGGAGCAGGGTTTCCGCGCGGTGAAGATCCGTGTCGGCGAGGCGATGGGCCGCGACGCCGACGCGGCACCGGGCCGGACGGAGCGGATCGTCCCGCACGTGCGCGCGGTGCTGGGCGACGGCGTCGACCTCTCGGCGGACGCCAACGGCGGCTTCTCCGTGGGCCGCGCGATCCGCGTGGGCCGGCTGCTGGAGGAGCACGGCTACTTCCACTTCGAGGAGCCCTGCCCGTTCCCCGAGCTGGAACAGACCGCGCAGGTGGCCGCCGCGCTGGACATCCCCGTCTCGGGTGGGGAGCAGGACATCTCGCTCACGCAGTTCCACCGCATGATCACCGGCCGGGCCGTCGACATCGTGCAGCCCGACATCGGCTACATCGGCGGGGTCTCGCGGGCGCGCAAGGTGGCCGTGCTGGCCGAGGCCGCCGGGATCCCGTGCACGCCGCACTGCGCCAACGACTCGCTGCTGCAGGTGTTCTCGCTGCACCTGGCGGCGGCCATGCCCGCGTGCACGCAGTACCAGGAGTGGAGCATCGAGACCACGCCGTGGACCCGCGGGGTGTACGAGCCGATGCTCCGGGTCGTCGACGGCCACGTCGACGCACCCACCGCCCCGGGGTGGGGGGTGGCGCTGGACCCGGCGTTCGTCCGGGATGCCGAGCTCACCACCTCGGCGGCCTGAGGCTCCCGGGCGGCGCCGACCAGGGGACGCGGCGCCGCCCGGTGCCCGATGGTGCGGCGAGCTCGACGTGAGCGTCAGGGGGCAGGGTCTCCGTGGGCCGCCTCGACGCCGTCGAGCAGCACCGCGAGGCCGACGGCGAGTGCCGCCCGTGCCTCGCGTTCCAGGTAGGGCGTGGGATCGTCGGCCGGGTGCTGCGCGCCCGCACTCCCGAGCCACGTCGACTGGGGGAAGCGGTCGGCGAAGTCGGGCACGATCTCGGCGAGCACCGCGGCGCGGCCGGCCCACCACTCCTGCTCGGAGCCGCCTTCGGCCGCGGCGCGCGACTCCGCGATCGTCCCGGCCGTCCCGCGGACGATGTGGAAGAGCATGCTCACCACCCGGCGCAGCACCTCGGGGCTCGAACCGGTGGAGCGCAGGATCCCCACCACGTCCTCGAGCACGGCCTGCTCGTGCGGCCCGAGCACCGGGCGCGCGAAGGACACCTGCAGCGCCCACGGGTGCCGGACGTAGAGCGCGACGAGGTCCTCGGCCCAGGCCGTGACGCCCGCGCGCCATCCCGCAGGGAGTGCGTGGTCTCCCGGCAGCTCGGCGTGGACGCCGTCGTAGATCAGGTCGATCAGCTCGTTCTTGCCCGGCACGTACGTGTAGAGCGCCATCGCCGTGACGCCCAGCCGCTCGGCCACCGCGCGCATGGACAGCCCGGCCACACCGGTCTCGTCGGCCGCCGCGACGGCCGCCGCGACGATCGCGTCGACGCCGAGGCCCGGCCGGGGGCCGGGGCGCCGCGCCGGTGGAGCCGGCTCCCGCCAGAGCAACGGCAGTGATCGCGCGGCGTCGCCGGAACCCGCGAGAACAACCACGACGACAACTCCTTACGCCGTAAGCTAATGTGCGCTCCCTGTTGCTCTACAGCATAAAGAGTTGGGAGATGCCGGATGCCGATGCACCGAGCGCGACTGCACGACGGGGCGAGCATCGAGGTGGAGGTCCGGGGCGCCGGGCCTGCGGTGCTGCTGCCGGTGAACCCCCGCCCGGTCGAGGGGCCGCAGGCCGATGCGATGCGCGAGTGGGGTGTCGACCCGGCACTCGGGCGAGGGCTCGTCGACGGGCTGGCCGACGCGTACCGGGTGGTGGCCTTCGACTACGAGGGCCACGTGTTCGCCACGCCCAAGCCGCACACGCTGACACCGGCGAACGTCGTCAGGGACATGCTGGCCGTGGCCGACGCCGCCGGCGTCGACCGGTTCGCCTGGTACGGCTACTCGTGGCTCGCGCTGAGCGGCCTGCAGATCGCCATCCGCACCGACCGGCTGTGGGCGCTGGCGATGGGAGGCTTCCCGCCGATCGGCGGCCCGTACGCCGAGATGCTGCAGGTGACGCTGGCGACCCACCGGATGGCCACCGAGCTCCGGCCGGTGCCGACACCGTCGGGAGCCGGGCCGTCGCCGGACGAGATCGACTGGTCGACGGTGGACACCGGGGTGAGCGAGCCGCAGGCCCGCCAGTTCGTGACGCTGTACGAGGCCCTCCAGGACTTCGACGACGCCGCCGTGCAGCCGGGCCTGACATGTCCGCGCCTCTGCTTCGCCGGCTCGGCCGACGAGATCGAGTACGGGGAGCGCTGGGGCGGCGTGCACGTGAGCATGGCCGGTCCGCTGGCCGGGCGACGCGCCGAACTGGAGGCCCACGGCTGGCAGGTGCATGTCCTTCCCGGGCTCGACCACACGTCGGCCATGCAGGTCACGAACGTCCTGCCGGTCCTGCGGCCCTGGCTCGCGGCGGCGGCGGAACTGATTTGTTAATGAGTGCACGCTCATTTACCGTGCGTGTGTGAGCTCCGACGGCAGGCGCGCCCCCCGGATGGCGCCCGACGACCGCCGGGCCGCCATCGTGGCCGCCACGCTCCCGCTCGTGCTGCGCCACGGGTACGCGGTGACCACCCGCCAGATCGCCCAGGCGGCCGGGATCGCCGAGGGCACGATCTTCCGGGTCTTCCCCGACAAGGAGTCGGTGGTCCAGGCCGTCGTGGCCGACGCGTTCGACCCGGCGCCCACGCTGCGCGACCTGGCCGCCGTCGACCGGGCTCTGCCGCTCCGCGAGCGGCTCACCGCAGCCGTCACGGTGCTCCAGCGTCGCCTGACGGACGTCTTCGGCCTGCTCAACGCGCTGGGCTGGACCGGGCCGCCGCACCGGGAGGGGCGAGCTGCCGGGCCGGCCCCGCCGGGCCGGGCCAACCCGACCGAGATCAACGAGCGGTTCCGGGCCGCCGTCGTCGACCTGGTCGGCCCCGACGCGTGCCGGCTGCGTGTGCCGGCTGCCGAACTCGCCCATGTCCTGCGGCTGCTCGTCTTCTCCGGCACCCACCCGCTCATCGCCGACGGGCGCCAGCTCTCCGCCGAGCAGATCGTCACCGTGCTGCTCGACGGCCTCTCCGCACCGCTCCCCGCACGCCCCGACCCAGAGGACCACCCATGCTGATTCGCCTGTTGCGCGAGCGGCTGCGCCCCTACACCCGGCCGTTGCTGGTGGTCGTGGCGCTGCAGCTGCTCGGGACGATGGCGTCGCTCTACCTGCCGAGCCTCAACGCCCGCATCATCGACCAGGGCATCGCCCGCGGCGACACGGGCTACATCGTGACCGTCGGCGCGTGGATGCTGCTCGTCGCGCTGGTCCAGATCGTGTGCTCGGTCGCGGCCGTGTACGTCGGCTCGCAGACCGCCATGGGCTTCGGCCGGGACGTCCGGGGCGCGTTGTTCCACCGGGTGGGGGAGTTCTCCGCGCGTGAGGTCAACCGGTTCGGCGCCCCGTCGCTGATCACCCGCGGCACCAACGACGTCCAGCAGGTCCAGATGCTCGTGCTGCTGTCCTGCACGATGCTGGTGACCGCGCCGATCATGTGTTTCGGCGGGGTGATCATGGCCCTGCAGGAGGACGCGCAGCTGTCCTGGCTGGTGCTGGTCTGCGTCCCCGTGCTGGCGCTCTCGATCGGGGCCGTGATCGTGCGGATGGTCCCGGGCTTCCGCAGCATGCAGACGCGCATCGACGACGTGAACCGCATCCTCCGTGAGCAGATCACCGGCATCCGGGTGGTCCGGGCGTTCGTCCGCGAGCCGGAGGAGACGGCGCGGTTCGCCCGGGCCAACACCGACCTCACGGACGTGGCCCTGCGGGTCGGGCGCCTCCAGGCCAGGATCTTCCCGATCGTCATGCTCGTGCTGAACATCTCGAGCGTGGCGGTGCTGTGGTTCGGCGCCGGGCGGATCGACACGGGGCAGATGCAGGTCGGCGCGCTCACCGCGTTCCTGACCTACCTCACCCAGATCCTCATGGCCGTCATGATGGCCACGTTCATGGTGATGATGATCCCCCGCGCGGCCGTCTGCGCGGAGCGCATCAACGAGGTGCTCGACACCGAGTCCTCGGTGGCCCTCCCCGAGACGCCCGTCGTCCCGCAGGTCGCCACGGGGGTGCTGGAGCTGCGTGGGGCGGGCTTCGCCTATCCGGGTGCGGCCGAACCCGTGCTGCGCGACGTCACCTTCACCGCGCGGCCGGGCACCACCACGGCGATCGTCGGGAGCACCGGCGCGGGCAAGACCACCCTGCTCGGGCTCGTGCCCCGCCTGTTCGACGCGACGGGCGGCGCGGTCCTGGTCGACGGCACCGACGTGCGTGAGCTCGACCCCGAGTACCTCTGGGGCCGGGTCGGGATCGTGCCGCAGAAGCCCTACCTGTTCTCCGGCACCGTGGCGAGCAACCTGCGCTACGGCAACCCCGACGCCACCGACGACCAGCTGTGGGCGGCGCTGGAGGTGGCCCAGGGCGCCGACTTCGTGCGCGCCATGCCCGAGGGCCTCGACGCGCCGATCACCCAGGGCGGCACGAACGTCTCCGGCGGCCAGCGCCAGCGGCTCGCCATCGCCCGGCTGCTCGTCAGGGCCCCCCAGGTCTACCTCTTCGACGACTCGTTCTCCGCGCTCGACCTCGCCACCGACGCCCGGCTGCGCGCGGCACTGCGACCCGTCACGAAGACGGCGACGGTGCTGGTGGTGGCGCAGCGGGTGGCCAGCATCCGGGACGCCGACCAGATCGTCGTGCTCGACGACGGTGCCGTCGTCGGCATCGGCACCCACGACGAGCTGCTCGCCGGCTGCCCCACCTACGTCGAGATCGTCGCGTCCCAGTTCAGTGCGGAAGAGTTCGGTGCAGAAGAGCTCGGTGCCGTCCGGATCAGTGCAGAGGAAATGGCATGACCAGCCCGTCCCCGACCACCGTCCCGCCGGGCAAGGGCGGCGACGACACCGGCCGTGCGGCACGGGAGATGACAGCCGCTCGCCGGGGCGGTGGGCCGCCGTGGGCGTCGGCCGGGATGCCGGCCGAGAAGTCGATGGACTTCGGCCCGTCGGCGCGCAGGCTGTTCGGCAGGCTCGCGCCCGAGCGGGCCGGGGCGATCGTGGTGGTCGTACTCGGCATCGTCAGCGTGACGCTCTCGGTGATCGGCCCGAAGATCCTCGGCCACGCCACCGACGTGATCTTCACCGGCGTGATCGGGCGGCAGCTGCCTCCCGGCATCACCACGGCCGAGGCGGCCGACGCGGCGCGTGCCGCGGGCAACGAGACCTTCGCCAACGTGATCGAGGGCCAGTCGGTGGTGCCCGGGCAGGGCATCGACTTCGGGTTGCTCGGTCAGGTGCTGCTCGGCGTCGTCGCGATCTACGTGGCCGCCTCGCTGTTCGGCTGGCTGCAGGGGTACCTGCTCAACGGGATCGTCCAGCGCACGATCTTCTCGTTGCGCCGGGAGGTGGAGGACAAGCTCAACCGGCTGCCGCTGCGCTACTTCGACCGCCAGCAGCGGGGCGAGGTGCTCAGCCGGGTCACCAACGACATCGACAACATCTCCCAGACCCTGCAGCAGACCATGAGCCAGCTGCTGACGTCCGTGCTCACGGTGGTCGGTGTGCTGGCGATGATGCTGGTGATCTCACCGCTGCTGGCGCTGGTCGCGCTCGTCACGATCCCGGTCTCGGTGCTGGTCACCCGGGCCATCGCGAAGCGGTCGCAGAAGCAGTTCGTGGCGCAGTGGCGGGGCACCGGCGTGCTCAACGCCCACATCGAGGAGGCGTTCACCGGTCACGAGCTGGTGCGGGTGTTCGGGCGGCGCCGTGAGGTGGAGGCGGACTTCGCGGCGAAGAACGAGCGGCTGTACGACGCCAGCTTCCGGGCGCAGTTCATCTCCGGGATCATCATGCCGTCGATGATGTTCATCGGGAACCTGAACTACGTGCTGGTGGCCGTGGTCGGTGGCCTGCGGGTGGCGTCGGGCTCGATGAGCCTCGGCGACGTCCAGGCCTTCATCCAGTACTCGCGCCAGTTCACCCAGCCCCTGACCCAGGTGGCCTCGATGGCCAACCTGCTGCAGTCCGGGGTGGCATCGGCCGAGCGGGTGTTCGAGCTGCTCGACGCCGAGGAGCAGGTGCCCGACCCGGCCGTGCCCGCGGTGCCGGCCACGCGCCAGGGCCGGGTGGTCTTCGAGCACGTCTCGTTCCGCTACCAGCCGGACGAGCCCCTCATCGACGACCTGTCGCTGACCGCGGAGCCGGGCCAGACCATCGCGATCGTCGGGCCGACCGGGGCTGGCAAGACCACGCTGGTCAACCTGATCATGCGGTTCTACGAGCTCGGCTCCGGCCGGATCACCCTCGACGGCGTGGACACCGCGACGATGGACCGCGCCACCCTGCGCTCCGGCGTCGGGATGGTGCTGCAGGACACGTGGCTGTTCGGCGGCACGATCCGCGACAACATCGGCTACGGCGACCCCACGGCGAGCGAGGAGCAGATCCTGGCGGCGGCCCGGGCGACCTACGTGGACCGCTTCGTCCGCAGCCTGCCCGACGGCTACGACACGGTGATCGACGACGAGGGCGGCAACGTCAGCGCGGGCGAGAAGCAGCTGATCACGATCGCGCGGGCGTTCCTCGCCGACCCGACGCTGCTCATCCTCGACGAGGCCACCAGCTCGGTGGACACGCGTACGGAGGTGCTGGTGCAGCGGGCGATGGCGGCGCTGCGGTCGGACCGCACCAGCTTCGTGATCGCCCACCGGCTCTCGACGATCCGGGACGCCGACCTGATCCTCGTGATGGAGTCGGGGCGCATCGTCGAGCAGGGCACGCACGACGAGCTGCTGGCCGCCCGCGGGGCCTACCACGAGCTGTACGCGGCACAGTTCTCGGCGGCGTCGGCGCAGGCCGACTGAACCCGGCTGTGCCGGAGAGGCTCAGGCGGGGTCGGAGGCCATCTTGATGAATGTCACCTCGTCCACGGGCACCTCGCGACCGGTGTCGTCGATGAACCCCACGTGCACCGGGTGGTCGCCGTCCACGGTGCGCCGCACCGCCGTGGGTCCGAGCTCGTAGGGCCGGTGCTCGTCGCCCCACTGCTGCAGGGCGCCGAGCACCAGCCGCAGGTCGCGGCCCGCGGGCGTCAGGTGGTAGCTGTCGCGGACGCGCGCGCCCGGCTCGCGATAGGGGTGCTTCTCCAGCACGCCCGCCTCCACCAGCGTGGCCAGCCGGTTGCTGAGCACGTCAGGGGCCACGCCGAGCGTGGCGCGGAAATCGGCGAACCGGGTGATGCCCTCGAAGGCCTCGCGCAGGATCAGGAACGTCCAGCGCTCACCCAGCACCTCGAGCGAGCGCGCGATCGAGCACATCCTGTTCTTCTCCGCGGGCGTCATGTGTCCAGTCTAACCCTGACTTGCCATACCCTACTGAGCTAGCTTAGTTTGAAATAACTACTCAGGTTGACGGTCAGGACACAGGAGGACGGCATGGACATCCAGAACTCGGTCGCGGTGGTCACCGGTGCGAACAGGGGGCTCGGCCGGCAGCTCGCCGCGCAGCTCGCGGCGCGAGGGGCGAGGGTCTACGCCGGAGCGCGCAACCCCGCCTCGATCGACCTGCCCGGCGTGGTGCCGCTGCAGATCGACATCACCGACCCGGCGTCGGTCGCGGCGGCCGCGGCCGTGGCGAGCGACGCGACCCTGCTCGTCAACAACGCCGGCATCGACACGTTCACCGACCTGCTCGACGGCGACCTCGACAAGATCCGGCTCGACATGGAGACGGCCTACTTCGGCACGCTGCAGACCACCCGTGCGTTCGCGCCGGTCATCGAGGCCAACGGCGGCGGCGCCGTGCTGAACGTGCTGTCCGTGCTGTCCTGGGTGCACGTCGCGCCGCACGAGGCGTACTCCGCCGGCAAGGCCGCGAGCTGGGCGATGACCAATGCCCTGCGAGTGCGGCTCGCGCCCAAGGGCATCACGACCACCGCCCTGCACGTCGGTTACATGGACACCGACATGGCAGCCAACGCCACCCTCCCGAAGAGCGACCCGGCGCTCGTTGCCGCCCTCGCGCTGGACGGGGTGCAGGCGGGCGCCCACGAGGTGCTGGCGGACGAGCTCAGCAGGACCGTGCAGGCCGGCCTCGCGGGCGGCGTCGCGGCGCTGTACCCGCAGCTGGCTGCCACCTCGTCCTGAGTCCTACCGCCGCCGGCCTCGGACCGGCGGGGGCTCGGGCAGTCCGAGGTCGAGAGCGTGGTCGACGAGCAGGGCCGGGAGATCAGGGCCACGGTCCCCGGCCTCGGCCGGAGGAACAGGTGCCTCCGGTCGGCCGTTCTCGTCGGTGTGGATTCGACGCTCGGACCTGTCCCCGGTGACTCGGGCTCCCGCCTCCCGTCCTCGGCGGAGGACCCCGACTTCTTCCGGCTGCTGGTGGACAGCCACCAGCGGTTCGTCGGAGCGCCGCTGGTCGACCCGGCGGCCACCGCGCGCTGGCTCTACGAGGACGCGCCGTTCGGCCTGCTGGCGCACGACGCCGACGCCGATCCCCGGTTCGTCTACGCGAACCGGACTGCGCAGCGGTGTTTCGAGTACGGTTGGGACGAGTTCACCGGACTGAGATCCCGGCTCTCCGCCGAGCCGGACCGCCAGGAGGACCGCAACCGGTTGCTCGCGGAGGTCCGGGAGCACCAGTTCTCCACCGGCTACCGGGGGCTTCGCATCGCGAGATCCGGTCGGCGGTTCTGGATTGAAGACGTCACCATGTGGAACCTCGTGAGTGTCGGCGGCGTCCGGATCGGACAGGCAGCCGTCTTCTACCGGTACTCCGACGCGTCGACAACCCGGCCGGAGGTCGGGCGGACCGCTTTCTAGGAAAGCAGGGACAGTGACGTGAGGTTCGGGCTGGGTCTTCCCCAGCGCACCGACCGGTACGACATCGAGAGCGACGTCGCGCGCATCGCCCGGGGGGCGGAGCGTGCGGGGTACTCGAGCCTCTGGGTCTACGAGCGGGTGCTGTTCCCCCTTCCGGCCGCCGGTGGCCGCAACGGCGTGCCGGGTCTGCCGTGGTCCGACGGTTACCGGACCTGCGCCGACCCCTTCACCGTCCTCGCGCTCGCATCGGTGGCGACGCAGGACGTGCGGCTGGGCACCTGCGTCATCGTGGCCCCGTTGCATTCGTCCCTGCACCTGGCCAGAACCCTGGCCACCCTCGACCTCGCCAGTGGCGGGCGGGTGGTCGCCGGCTTCGGCTGCGGCACGTCGAGTGACGAGTACCGCGGGGCCGGCGCGGACTTCGTCCACCGCGGCCGCTCCCTCGACGAGGCGGTCGACGCCTGCCGCGCGCTGTGGGGGCCCGACCCGGTGTCGTACCGCGACTCGCGGATGGCCATCGAGAACGCGCTCGTGTCGCCGAAGCCCGCGGCGCCGCTCCCGGTGCTGCTGGGTGATGGGACCACCCGCCGGTCGATCGAGCGCATCGCCGGCAAGGCCGACGGGTGGCTGCCCATGGGCACGTCCGCGGGGGCGATCGAGAAGGGCTGGAAGCAGATCCGCGACCGCGCGGCGGAGCTCGGCCGGGACCCCGGGCTCCTCGAGCTGATCCCGCGCGCGAACGTCGTCTTCCGGCCACCGGTGGCCCGGGCCGACCGGCAACCGTTCCACGGATCGTTACAGCAGGTAGTCGACGACATCGCCGGCCTCGCCGAGCTCGGCGCCACCGAGGTCCTCATCGATCTCACCTGGACGGCCCGGGGCGGTGAGGAGCTGCTCGACCTGGCACTGCAGGTGCTGGGTGAGCTCGACGCTGCCGGACTGCACTGATCAGCGGTTACATGGCTTGGGTCACAAAATGCGTGAGGGTTGAACTACTTCTTCGCGTGGCCCGTTCTCCGGTGTGTGACCGTATCGCAGAGCGCCGTTCACGCGGAGACGTTCGTCCGAGCGCTGTACGAGGACGTCGCTGGACCGCTTTATGGTTACGTTGTGCGGTTGACCGGCGACCGGGCAAGGGCTGAGGAAGTCGTGCAGGAGACGTTCGTCCGGGCCTGGCGGCGCGCCCACAAGCTCAACCGCGGCCCCGAGGAGCTGCGGGGCTGGCTGTTCACCACGGCCCGCAACCTCGTCACCGACCTGTGGCGCTCCGACGCCGCACGCCCGACGACCGTCTCGGACGAGCGCGCCCTGGGCGCGGCACCCGCTGCCGACGACCTCGAACAGGCGGTGCAGCGCTGGACGGTCGCCGACGCGCTCGATCGGCTGAGCATCGAGCACCGCACGGTCCTGGTCGAGACGTACTACGAGGGACGGTCGGTGAACGAGGCCGCGCAACGGCTCGGCATTCCCCCCGGCACCGTCAAATCCCGCACGTACTATGCGCTGCGCGCGCTTCGACTGGTGCTGGAGGAGATGGAGGTGGCCCGGTGACCGACGGCGAGTGCAGGCGGCTCGAGCTCGGCGCCTACCTCGTCGGCAGCCTCGAACCGGACGAGCGTGCCGTCGTCGACCAGCACGTCGCCGACTGCGGCGAGTGCCTCACCGAACTGGCCGAGCTGGCCCCGATCCCGGCGCTCCTCGGGAGCCTCAACCCCGCCGAGGCGCGCCAGCGGCTGCTGGTGCCGGGCCCCGGTCTCCTGTCGCGGGCGATCGAGGCGGTGAAGGAGGACGACGATCTCCACAGCCGCCGGCTGCGCAGATGGAAGCTGGTGGCCTCGGCGGCCGCCGCCGTGGCCATCGCCGCCGCCCTGCCCCAGGTGATCCCGACCGCCGCCGCCACCCCGCTGGCCGTCGCGACCGGCGTCACCGCAGCGGGCATGGGGACCATGGAGCAACGGACGTGGGGCACCGCGGTGCAGCTCCAGCTCACCGGGCTGCCTCCGGCGCCGGGCTATCGCGCGTACGCCACCGCCCGCGACGGGCACACCGAGGTGGCGGCCAACTGGGGGGCCACCCCGGGCGGCCGGGTCACCATCAGCGGAGCCACCGCCATTCCCCGCAGCCAGCTGGCTTTCATCCAGGTCCGCACGATCGACGGGCGACCGCTGATGACGCTGCCCTGCTGACACCGCCCTGCTGAAGCCGGACCCGGATCCGAGGATTGCGATCGTTCCTGCGGGGAACGTTGCGCGCAGATGGCGCGACGCGAACGGAGACGATCGATGAGCAAGGACCAGTTCACCCCGCGGGACCCCGGCGAGCAGCACGGCGCCCCGGGAAGTGGCGACGAGACCGTGGCGTACCCGGGCCGCACGGGGGAGCTGGACGTGCGTCCCGACCACGGCGAGGAGACCTACCGGGGCACCGGGCGCCTGGAGGGCCGGAAGGCCGTGATCACCGGCGGCGACTCCGGAATCGGCCGGGCCGTCGCGCTCGCGTTCGCCCGGGAGGGCGCCGACGTGCTCATCTCCTACCTGGAGTCGGAGGAGAAGGACGCCCAGGAGACCGTCCGGCTCGTCGAGGAGGCGGGTCGCACGGCGGTGACCGTGCCCGGTGACCTCCGCGAGGAGGCGCAGTGCCGGGCGGTGGTCGACCGGGCGGTGCAGGAGTTCGGCCGGATCGACGTGCTGGTGAGCAACGCCGCCTACCAGATGTCGCAGGACGGCGGCATCGACGCCATCACCACCGAGCAGTTCGACCGCGTGATGAAGACGAACGTGTACGCGATGTTCTGGCTCTGCAAGGCGGCGATCCCGCACATGCCGGAGGGGTCGTCGATCATCACGACCTCGTCGGTGCAGGCCTTCAACCCCTCGCCGCACCTGATGGACTACGCCACGTCCAAGGCGGCGATCGTCAACTTCACCAAGGCGTTGGGCAACGACCTCACGGAGAAGGGCATCCGGGCCAACTCCGTGGCTCCCGGTCCGGTGTGGACACCGCTGATCCCGGCGACGATGCCGGAGGACAAGCTCGAGTCGTTCGGACAGCAGTCGCCGCTGGGGCGGGCCGCGCAGCCTGCGGAGCTCGCCCCCATCTACGTGTTCCTGGCCTCCCAGGAGTCGAGCTACATCACCTCGGAGGTGATCGGGGTGACCGGCGGTTCTCCGATCACCTGATCGGCGTTCGATGATGACCCGGCGCGGGTACCGACAGGCGTGGGGATGATCGGGAAAGTCGACGACTACCAGCGACGACACCGCTGGCTCGGGGTGCCGCTCGCCGTGGTCTACAAGTTCGTCGACGACCAGGGCTCCTACCTGGCCGCGCTGATCACCTACTACGGTTTCCTGTCGCTGTTCCCGCTGCTGCTGGTCATGTCGACCGTGCTCGGGTTCCTGCTGCCGGGCAACCCCGGGTTGCAGCAGCAGCTGATCGACAGCGCGTTGTCGCAGTTCCCGATCATCGGTGACCAGCTCACCAGCACGGCGCAGCCGCTGCGCGGGTCGGGCTTCGGGCTGGCGATCGGGATCGTGGTGTCGCTGTACGGCGGCCTCGGGGTGGCGGTCGCCGTGCAGAACGCGCTCAACCAGGTGTGGGGGGTGCCGATCAACAAGCGGCCCGACCCGTTCAGCGCGCGCCTGCGCAGCCTGCTGATGCTCGCCCTGCTCGGCCTCGGGGTGCTGGTCACGACGGTGCTGTCGGCGCTCGCCGCGGGGGCGGGCACCGTCGGGGCG
>NZ_JAAXKY010000033.1 GCF_012911925.1 Pseudonocardia xinjiangensis
CCGCGACCCCGGCCCCCGCAACCCCGGAACCGGGCGGTCCGCCGAAGCCGGGTGCGCGCTACCCGGCCGATCTCCTCGACCTCTCGAACTGGTACCTCACCCTGCCCACCGGGGACGACGGCGACCCGGACCAGGTCCACCAACCGGATCTCGCCACGTTCAGCGGGCCCTGGTTCCACCTCGACGACGCCAAGGACGGCGTGGTCTTCGCCGCCAACGCCGGCGGCGCGACCACGTCGGGCAGCGACTACCCGCGCTCCGAGCTCCGCGAGATGACAGGGGCGGACAAGGCCAGCTGGTCGAACACCAGCGGCACCCACACGCTCACCGTCCGCGAAGCCTTCACGAAGCTGCCCCCGGCCAAGCCAGAGGTGGTGGGTGCCCAGATCCACGACGCCAAGAACGACGTGGTGCTGATCCGGCTCATCGGTCAGCGTCTCGTGGCCGAGTACGGCAGGGACTCCACCAGGGTCACCATCGACCCCGCCTACAAGCTCGGCACGCCGTACGACCTCAAGCTCGTCGCCGCCGACAGCCACATCCAGGTCTTCTACAACGGCAAGCTCGCCACCGACATCCCGTTGAGCGGCTCGGGGTGGTACTTCAAGGCCGGTGCCTACGTCCTGTCCAACACCGACACGGGCGACAGCCCCGACGCCGAGGGCGAGGTCGTCATCTACTCGCTGCAGGTCCAGCACTCCATGTGAGCGGTCAGAACACCCGGATCGCGATCTCCGCCGGGTCGGCGAGCAGGGACTCGATCTCGTCGTCGAGCCGGACGAGGGTGATCGACGCGCCTGCCATGTCCAGCGACGTGCAGTACTCGCCGACGTAGTTGCGGCCCACGGTGATACCGCGGTCGGCGAGCTGGTTGTGGGCCCGCCGGTAGACGATGTACAGCTCGCTGATCGGGGTGCCGCCCAGGCCGTTGACCATGAGGGCGACCCGGTCGCCGGACTCGAACGGCAGGTCGGTCACCACGGCGTCGAGCAGCTCGTCGACGATCTCGTCGGCCGGCATCAGCTTCACCCGCCGGCGGCCCGGTTCGCCGTGGATGCCGACGCCCATCTCGATCTCGTCGGCCGGCAGGTCGAACAGGGGTGCCCCCTTAGCGGGCGGCGTGCATGCGGTGAGGGCCATGCCCATCGTCCGGGTGACGCTGTTGACCTTCTCCCCGATCCGGTAGATCTCGTCGAGGTCGGCACCGCGCTCGGCCGCTGCCCCGACCGCCTTCATCACGAAGAAGTTGCCCGCCACACCCCGTCGGCCGACGGTGTAGGTGGAGTCCTGGACCGAGACGTCGTCGTCGATGAACAGCGTGCGGACGTTGACGTCCTCGGCCTCGGCGAGCTCCTGGGCCATGTCGAAGGCCATCCGGTCGCCGGTGTAGTTGTTCACCAGTAGCAGCACGCCCTTGGGAGTGCCGAGCAGCTTGATCGTCTCGTAGACGTAGTCGGTGGGCGGGGCGGCGAACACGTCACCCGGGCAGGCGGCGTCGAGCATGCCGGGGCCGACGGCCATGACGTGGGCGGGCTCGTGACCGGACCCGGACCCCTGGATGATCGAGACCTTGTCCGCACGCGGGGCATCGGCCCGCATGATGAGGTTGTAGTCCGGGACGTAGCGGAGGGTGTCCGGGTTGGCCAGCGCCAGGCCCTCCAGCATCTCCGGCACGTAGTTCTTCGGGTCGTTGACGAACTTCTTCATGCGGTACTCCATCGGTCTCGTCGTTGAGGGACTCGCCGTCCTGCGTTCGGGCTGCTCAGGAGCTCGCCGATCCCGGCCAGGTCTGGGCGACACGTTCGGCCATCACCGCGACGGCGACAGCACCCGCATCGGGTGATCCGACGCTGCGCTCACCCGTGTAGCTCGCACGGCCCCGCCTCGCCTGCATGGATGTCGTCGCGTCGGCGGCGGCCCGGGCGGCGCCCGCGGCGACCTTCGCGACCTCGGGGGCGGGCGTCGCCGGGTCGGCGGCGAGCCGCTCGGCGATCGCGTCCGTCATCGGTACGAGCGCGTCCAGGAGCGTCTTGTCGCCGACGTCGGAGTTGCCCCTCTTCTTGATCCCCTCGGCGGCACCCCGGAGCATCGCGACGGCATCCTCGCCGGTCAGCTCCGTTTTCCCCTTCACCGCCGCGGACGCCCGGAGGAACGCCGTGCCCCACAGCGGGCCGGACGTGCCACCGACCCGCTTGGAGATGGTCAGGGCGATCTTCTGCAGCAGCCCCGACGCCTCGGTGCGGTCGAAGGAGTCCCAGTCGGCCAGCACGATCTCGAACCCGCGAGCCAGGGAGTAGCCGAAGTCGCCGTCGCCGACGACCGCGTCCAGCTCACCGAACGCTCGCTCGTTGTCCACGGCGGTCTGCGCGATCGTACGGACGACGAACTCGAGATTCGCTGATGACGGCGACGTCATGCTCACTCCCTGCTGGACGGGCGCGGCGCAGCCTCGGTGAGGAGCGTCCGGAGGTGGTCGAGGCGGACGAACGGCGTCGGGTCGAGCCCCAACGGGTCGTCGAGCACCCGTGTGGTCTCCTGCGGGTCGCCGAGCGACGACACCACGAGCGTGGCGCCGGTGAAGTCCTCTCCGCCCGTGTAGCTGCTGGGGGTGACCACGCAGGCGAGCCCGGCGTCGAGCGCGGCGAGCATCCCGTTGCGGCTGTCCTCCACGACCACGACGTCATCCGGCGACACCCCCAGCTCCGACACGGCGAGCAGGTAGATGTCGGGGGCGGGCTTCTTGTGGGGGACGATGTCGCCTGCGAAGACGGCGAACCGGCCGGCCAGCGCGTCGCCCATCACGTGCGCGAGGACGCTGCACACCGAGACCTCGGCCGACGTGGACGCCACGGCGAGCGACCAGCCGGCGTCGGCGGCCTCCTCCGCGATCCGCCGCACCCCCGGCCGCGGCGGGATCGATCCGCCCGCGATGATCCCGGTGTAGATCTCGGTCTTGCGGCGGTGCCAGCTCGCGAGGTGCTCGGCGAGCTCACCGGGGTCGGACGGGAGCCCGGCCGCGGCGAGGAAGTCGGGCGTCAGCATCGTGGCCATCCGCTCCTTGCCGCCGCCGACCAGGAGCTTCTCGCCGTACTCCGCCTCGCTCCAGCGGACGGGAAGGCCGAACTCCTCGAACGTCGCGTTGAAGGCGGGCAGGTGGCCGTAGCGCTCGGTGTCGGCGAGGACACCGTCGCAGTCGAAGACGAGGGCGGGCACGGGTCAGCCGACTCGGCCGGCGCTGCCGAACAGCTCCATCAGCGACCCGGCCATGTCGACGGCCTCCTGCCGCACCGACCGGAACAGCGACGGCGGGTCCCATTTGTCCTTGGCCGCGGTCTCCTGCAGAAAAGCGAGACTCGACTTCATGAAGGTCTCCTTGAGCGCTGTGGAGATGTTGACCTTCGCGCAGCCGCGGTCGATCAAATCGCGGAACTGCTCGTCGGAAAGACCGCTCCCGCCGTGCAACGCGATGGGGACGGGATGGACGGCGACGATGTCGGAGACCCGCTGGAAATCCAGCTGAGGCGCGGCCTTGTACGTGCCGTGCGCATTGCCGATCGACGGCGCGAAGACGTCGACCTGGGTGGCCTCGAGGAAGTCGAGGGCGACCTGCAGGTCCTGGCGCCGCGCCACCGTGTCGGACCCGATCCCGTCCTCCACCCCGGTGATCGACTCGATCTCCCCCTCGACGTGCGCGCCGTGCCTGCGGGCCTCGGCGACGACCTCGATGGTCTGCCGGGTGTTCTCCTCGACGGGCAGGTGGGAGGCGTCGAACAGCACCGAGTTCCAGCCGCGGTCGAGGCACGTCGTGATGACCTCGCGCTCCGGGCAGTGGTCGAGGTGCAGGGCGACCGGAACCTCGATCCCCGCGGTCATCGCGGTCCACATGGAATAGAACACATCGACACCGATCGACTTCACGGTCTTGACCGATGTCTGCACGATCAACGGCGACGACTTCTCGACGGCCGCCGCGAGAACGGCCTCGAGAGTCAGGTCGTTGAACACGTTGATCGCGGGCACACCGTACCGTTTGTCGAAGGCATCGGACAGGATGTCCTTGAGCGTCACGACGGGCACGGATTCAGGCTAGCCAGGCGCCATCGCATTTCCAGGCGTGGTTCTCCCCATCTTCGACTAGGGGAAATCCCTACCGCGTTGCGCCGGACAGGTCCGTCCAGCGGGCCAGCGACGTCCGGTTGGGTGCACCGGTCTTGCGCAGCAGTGCACCCACATGCTTCTCGACGGTCTTCGCCGAGATCCCGAGCCGGTCGGCGATCTGCTTGTCGCGCATGCCGAGCTCCACCAGGGTGCGGACCTCGCGCTCGCGGCTGGTGAGCCGGCCGTTGCCCGCGCGGTCGCGCTCCCGGAAGGTGCCGAGCACGGTCTCGGTGAGCGGCGCGTCCCGGCGGGCCGCGGCCAGCACGGCACGCGCGAGCGCCGAGCCGTCCAGGTCGGTCCCGATGCACCCGGAGGCACCGGCGTGCACGGCGTCGCGCAGCAGTTCGTCGGACAGGTCGTCGGTGATCACGAGCACCGAGACCCCCGGTCCGGCGGCGCGGATGTAGGAGGTCAGCCGGGCGCCGTCGAGCACCGGCATCCGCAGGTCGACCAGTACGACGTGGGGGTCGAGCACCCGCACCGCGTCGACCACCTCGCGCGCGTCCCCGATCTCGCCCACGACCACGATGTCGGGCTCGGCCTGGGCCAGCAGCCGGACGAGGCCCGCTCGCACGACGGGCCGCACGTCGACGACCAGTACGCGCCACGGCACGTCAGCGCGGACCGCGCTGCCCGCATCGCGTGGCTCGTAGGGGATCCGCGCCCGGACCCGCGTGCCCCACCCCGGCGTCGACTCGATCTCGAGCTCGGCGCCGAGCCGGTGCGCCCTCGCCACGATGCCGTGCAGGCCGAGGCCGGACCGGCGGCGATCGGTGAGCACGGCCGGGTCGAACCCGGCCCCGTCGTCCTCGACGACGACGGCGACGTCCTCGGCGCCGTACATCATCCCGACCCGGACCGACGCCGCCCTGGCATGGGTGACGACGTTGGTGAGCGCCTCCTGGACCAGGCGTAGTGCCTGCTGGCTGATCTCGGGCGCCAACGGCGGCGGCTCACCGGTGACGACGAGGTCGGTGCGCAGCGCCGTGGTCGAGCGTGCCCACGCGAGCTCGACGGCGACGGCGTCCTCGAGCGAGCCCTGCTCGAGCAGGGCGGGCCCGAGGCCGAGCACGGTCCGCCGGGTCTCGGCGAGCGCGACGCGGGCCGCCTCCCGTGCCGCGGCGATGTGCGCCGAGCCGACCGGCTCGGCGCAGGCGTCGAGATGCAGGAGGATCGACCCGAGTGCCCGGGCCACGGTGTCGTGGACGTCGCGGACCACCCGCTCCCGCTCGGCGCCCACGGCCAGTCGCCGGGCCCGCTCGGCGGCCTCGGCGTGCAGCCTCGCGTTGACGATGGCGATGGCGGCGTGGGTGGCGAACAGGCCCAGCAGCTCGATGTCCTCGTCCCGGAACCGGACCTGCGGATCGGTGCTGAACACGACGCACGCCCCGATGATCTCGCCGCCCCACTCGATGGGCACCGCGACGGTGGCGTGCAGGCGGGTCCGGTCGGACGGGGCGACGTGGCCCCCGCTGACCTGGGAGTAGCTGTCGAACACCACCGGCGCCCGGTTGGCGACGACCGCGCCGGTGGCGCCCTCCCTCAGCGAGAAGACCTTGCCCTCCTGGCAGCCGACGCCGAGGTCGACCTGCTTGCGATAGGTTCCGGCCGCCTCGTCGACGGTGGAGATCGAGCCCGCGTCGCCGCCGAGGAGCACGACCGCCCGCCGCAGGATGCGGTGCAACAATGGCTGCAGGCTGAACTGACCGGCGAGGTCCTCGACGGCTCCGGTCAGAGCGTCGACCTGCTCGTGCGGACTGACCCGGGCGCGCTGCCGACCCCCGAGGGCCACGGTCTCCTCACCGCTCACCCCGGCCGCCCGGCCACGCGCTGGCGTCGGTCACCCATGTTTCGGATGGTAGCCGCGCCGGCGCTGCCCGGTTCCCCCTCGAACGGCTGGTCACCACGGTCCGCACCTTGGCGGTCGTCGCCACCGGCATGGTGCGGCACCGGTGTCCGGTCAGCCGGCGTGGCGGGAGCGGGCGAGGGTCAGCCCGCCGAGTACCAGGCCGATCAGTGCCACCGCCGCGGCCAGGTTGGCTCCGAGCCGGCCGGAGCCGGGGCCGATGACAGCGACGGCGATCAGGTGTTGGACGGACATCGGGGGGTCCTTTTCGCCAGGTTTGTGGATCTGGTGTCCGATAGTGGTGGGCGGGTGGCGCCTGCGCGTCGGGCGAGCGTGGTGTCTCCCGGCTGCCGCCCCCGACGTACGGTCAGCCGCCGGTGGTAGCCGCCCCCGCCCAGTGCGGTAGTGCCGGGACACCACGCCCGGTGGATGCACATCCCGCGGTGGCACCCGCAAGATGATCCGGGCAGGTGTCCGGTTGGTCCCGGATCGAAGGGCGGAGAATGGTCATCACCGTGCGTGAGGCGGTGCGCCGCGGCGGGCTCTCGCCGGTCGTGGCCGACGCGGGTCTCGGTGTCGGTGTGGCAGCCGGGCTCCTCGCCGCCGCGGTCGCCGGGGTCGGGCCCGCGGCGGCCGCGAGCCCGGCTCCTCTGGACGCCGGAGCGGTCGCGCTGGCGGCGGCGGCCGCCGCCGCGGTCGCGGTGCGCCGCCGCTACCCGATCGCGGCGCTGCTCGTGCTCAACGCCGTGCCCCTCGTCTGGTTCCTCGGCGCCTATCCCGGGCGGCTGATCACGCTGGCGCCGCTGATCGGCTGCTACACCCTCGCGGCCCACCAGGGCTGGCGGTGGGGTGTCGCGGGCGCCGTGCCCACCGCGCTGATCCAGATCATCGCGATCCGGGTGGTGCTCGGCGACGCCGAGACCGCCGGCGTGGTCCCCGAGGTGGCCCTCCTGGTGGCCACCGCGGGCAGCGCCGGGGCGGCCGTCGGCTACAACCGGGCGGTGCTCGCGGCCACCCGCGCCCGGTTCGCCCGGGAGGCCCGCAGCCGCGAGGAGCGGGGCCGCCGGATCGCGGCCGAGGAACGGCTGCGCATCGCCCGCGAACTGCACGACGTCTTCGGCCACACCATGGCCACGATCAGCGTGCAGGCCGGGGTGGGTCTGCACGTCATCGAACAACGCCCCGGTCAGGCCCGCGAGGCCCTCACCACGATCAAGAAGATCTGCGACGAGGGCCTCACCGACGTCAAGACCATCCTCGGCATCCTGCGCACGGATACGTCCACAGCGGAGGAAGCCGGGCAGCCGCGGGCGCCCCGGGGCGGGCTCGACCGGCTCTCCGAGCTGCTCGACACCGCAGAGGCCGCAGGCCTACGGGTGGAGCTGACCGTCGACGGCGACCCGCGGCGGCTGCCCGCCCCCGTCGATCTGGCCGCCTACCGGATCGTCCAGGAAGCGCTGACCAACGTGCTCCGCCATGCCGGGGCTCGCACCGTGCGGCTGACGCTGGGGCACGAGCCGGCGCGGCTGCTCATCCGGATCCACGACGACGGCCCCGGTACCGGCGCCGACACCCACCACACCGAGGCGGAGCAGCACGGGCACGGCATCGACGGGATGCGCGAGCGGGCCCGCGCGCTGTCCGGCCGGCTCACCGCGGCGCCGCACCCCGACGGTGGCTTCGAGGTGTGCGCCGAGCTGCCCGTACCGAACCCGCGATGATGTCCCCGTGCGCGAACTTCCGGGGTGCGAAGCGGTGACCGAGCCCATCCGTGTGCTCATCGCCGACGACGAAGCCCTCGTCCGGGGCGGCTTCCGGGTACTCATCGACAACGAGCCCGGCATGATCGTGGTCGGCCAGGCCGCCGACGGAGCCACCGCGGTGGACCTGGCCCGCCAGACCCGCCCCGACGTCGTGCTGATGGACATCAGGATGCCCGGCGTCGACGGGCTGCGCGCCACCCGGCAGATCGCCGACGACCCGGACCTCGCCGACGTCCACGTGCTCATCCTCACCACCTTCGACCACGACGAGTACGTGATCGAGGCACTCGGAGCCGGTGCCGCAGGCTTCCTGATCAAGAACACCGAACCCCGCCAACTGCTGCACGGCATCCGCGTCGTCACCGGCGGCGAGGCCCTCCTCTCCCCCGGCCTGACCCGCCGGCTGATCGCCCGGCTCACCCACCGGACCCCGCGGCTCGACGCCGACGCACTGGCCCAGCTCACCGCCCGGGAGAAACAGGTCGTCGGACTCGTGGCCCACGGCCTGAGCAACACCGACATCGCCAACGCCCTCACCATCAGCCACGCCACCGTCAAGACCCACGTCAGCCGGGCCATGACGAAACTCGGCGCCCGCGACCGCGCCCAGTTGGTCGCCCTGGCCTACCAGCACCGCCTGGTCGAACCGCCCGACCCCGCCCCATGACCCCGCGCAGCAGGCAGCAGCTCCGCAGGCCGGCTCGGCACGCGGAGCCCTCCCGGCGCGAGCTGATCCCCTGATCATTTCGTGACGGCCACCTGTCTGGATGCGCGGCGCAATGAAACAAACGACTTACGTACCGGTCGGAACCGCTACCCAGCTGACTGAGGCGGTCATCTATTTCCGGGCGATCCAGGCCGTTTCCGCATCTTTTGCGTGGGGCGTCCCCCGATCGTCGACGTTGTGACGTGCGCCATGTTTCACAAGCTGAACTCGCCAGGTTTCATACGCGTAAGTGAATAAGGACTCCCCGCATGCAACCCGTGCGTCGGGCGGTCAGGCACGGGAGAGAAACAGGGATCGCTGTTATCCGCCCGATCCGACATCTTGGCTGTCCGCGCGCGGTCGTCCGGTCGCGCACAATTACCCCAGATGGCTCGCAGACATACCACGAGCCGCCTCGGAAATGCCGGTTCCCACCATCCGACGGAGTGGTCCATGCGAAAGTTTCCACACTGTGGATAAACACAGTCGACGTAGTTTCATCGGAATGACCGGGGCCGCGGCGGCGGCCGTCTACGGGGGAACCCAACTGCTGAGCGGCGACGTCAGCAGGGCGTCGGCGAACGAGATGTCGCGGAGCGCTGCGGGGTCGGGTGCGCTGCCGAACGGCCCGTCGAGTCCGCAGGTCTCCACGCTGACCCCGTTCCTGGACCCCCTGCGGATACCTCCCACACTCAAGCCACGGACCGGCGTGACGAACGTGGTGAAGCTCGTCGCCCAGAAGGTCCGGCTGCACTCCCAGCTGCCGACCACTCCGATGTGGACGTACGAGGGCCACTACCCCGGCCCCACGATCGAGGTGGAGAGCGGTCAGAAGGTCCGGATCGCGTGGCAGAACGAGCTCACCGGCACCAGCCCGGTGAAGGGCGTCTTCGTGCAGCCCGTGGGCCCGCCGCCCGGTGTCTCGGCCGCCAACCCGCCCGGCGCGCAGGGGGCTCCGGCGCGCTCCGAGCTCACCCGGCTGACGCCGTGGACCTCGGTCCACGTCCATGGCGGACAGCAGAACGCCGTTGCCGACGGGCTACCCGACGCCGGGGTCACGCCCGGTGGTGTGCAGCTCTGCGAGTACCCCAACGGGGACGCGGCAGCCCACCTCTTCTACCACGACCACGCCATGCCGATCACCGCCCTGAACGTGACGGCCGGGCTGATCGGCAACTACATCATCCGGGACCCGGACGAGGAGCACCTCGGCCTGCCGAGCGGTGCGTACGAGATCCCGCTGATGCTCGCGGACATCAACTTCGACACGGACCCCGCCGGCCGGATCAACGGCCAGATCCTGGTCAAGCGGGTCCTGGCCGGGCCCGTCACGCCCGGGGCCATGCCGCCGGCCGTCTCGACGACCGGCCCGTTCACCATGGTGAACGGTGTGGTGTGGCCGTACCTGGAGGTGGAGGCCCGGGCCTACCGCTTCCGGATGGTGAACGCCTCGGTCTCGCGCGGCTACGCACTGGCCGTTCTCGACGAGAAGACCGGCAAGCCGGTCACGGGCGCCATCCAGGTGATCGGCACCGACGGGGGCCTGCTCGACAGGGCCCACCCGGTCGACGGGGTGCTGACGATCAACGCCGCGGAACGGGTGGACCTGCTGATCGACTTCGCCGGGTTCGCCGGAAAGAACCTCCGGCTCGTCAACACCATCCCCACCGTTCCGGCCGGCAGCCCGGCTCCCGGGGCCGGCATCCCGTTCCCCGAGGTCATGCAGTTCCGGGTCGCCGGCGCCCCGCGGAAAGGCCCCGCCTACCAACCACCGAAGAAGCTCAGCAGCTTCACCCGGATCACCGCCGCCGACGTGCCGAAGGACGCGGTCGAGCGCTTCGTGATGCTCTCGATGGACGCCAGCGGCATGCCGAAGATGTCGGAGCTCGTGGACGCGGGCCCCAAGGCGAGGACCGGCGCCGGGATCGTCCAGATCGCGCTATCCGGCGGGACGAGGACCTTCCGCATCGCGGCCCAGAGCTTCGAGGAGACCACCAACTTCTTCGCCGCGTCGGGAAGCTGGGAGAAGTGGACCTTCCTCAACGTGGATCCGGTCGGTCGGCCGCTGGTGCACCCCATGCACATCCACCTGATGAACTTCCAGCTGATCGAGCGCCGGGCCCTCGACCCCGCCGGGCTGGACGCCACCCTCGGTGGCACGACCACGCCGCTCACGCTCGGCGCGACCCTGCCGATCGCGGTCTCGGAGTCCGGCTGGAAGGACACCGTCGGCGTGCCGGTGAACGAGGCGGTCACCGTGGCCGGCCGGTTCGGCGAGAAGACCGGCCGGTTCGTGTACCACTGCCACATCCTCGACCACGAGGACGAGGGCATGATGAGGCCGCTCGTGCTCATGCCGCCCGCGGTGCTGACCATCCAGAACCTGATGATGGCGATGATGAACGGCTGACCGCGCTACACCGCGGCTGTTCCGATCAGCCCTTCCCGGGTGACCAGGGCCGACAGGTCGGCCTCGCCCAGGCCGGCCGTGCCCTCCGGGCGCAGGGGAAGCACCATGTGCCTGCTCTCGGCACTGGTGTCGTGCACGACGATCTCCGTCTCCGCGGGGAGCTCCAGCCCGAACTCCGCCAGCACCGCGCGCGGCTCCCGGACCACACGCGCCCGGTAGGCCTCGCTCTTGTACCAGGACGGCGAGGGGCCGAGCAGCCCGATCGGGTAGCACGAGCACAGCGTGCAGACCAGCACGTTGTGCACCGTGGGGGTGTTCTCCACGACGGTGAACCGTTGGGTCTGCGGCCCGGTGCTCATCGACAGGTCGAGCTCGCCCAGCGCCTGGTTCGCGTCGGCCAGCAGCCGCCCGCGGAACGCGGGGTCGACCCAGGCGCGGGCCACGACCCGGGCCCCGTTCGCCGGCGAACCGGACAGGATCTGCCCGATGATGCCGTCGAGCTGCTCGTCGCTGGTGAGGCCGGCGTCGATCAGCCGCTCCTCCAGCCTGCGTACCCGGACGGCGATCTCCGAGTCGGAGTGGTGCCCGCTCACGCCACGACCTCCAGATAGGACTCCCACAACTCCACCTGCACCCAGTGGCCGCCCGGCGGCCCCCAGAGCGCCCCGGCGGGGAACCGGACCGTGTACACCGGCTCGACCCGCGGCTCCGCGAACCCCTGCGCCCGGTCGTCGGCCAGCGGCCACGTGCCCTGGATCTCCACCACCTCGCCCACCTGGCCTCGCGCGTAGCGGGGAACCCGGGTGTGGTGGGGTGGGTCCACCGCTCGTGCGCGAACCCGGTCGCCGATCGCGAACCGGGGCTCAGTCATCGTCCGCACGCGGCGCGGGAGCCGCAGCCGCCGTCAACGACTCCACGGCCGCCATCCACCGTTCGTAGTACGACGCGGCGAGGTACTCGGCAGGCGGCATCCGCTCGATCGCATCGCGGAACTGGTCGAGGTTGTAGACCCCCTGCCGCAGCATCGCGACGTTGAGCGCGTACACCCGTGCCTCCCAGTCGGCGTGGAACGGGGGCTCGTCCGGTTCCACGGCGATCAGTCCGAAGCCCGACTGCCCACCGACGTCGTTCACCCGCGCCATGGCGTGCAGCGTAACCGTCACGCCCCGTCGAGCACCTCGCGCAGCCGCTGGGCGAAGGCGTCCGGCTCACCGTGCATGCCGTACTCGCCGCCCAGGAAGCCGCCGTGGTCACCGGGGAAGCGCGCGGGCTCGACCCCGAGCGCCTCCGCGACCGCGTCGGCGCCGCGTGCCGCCAGCGTCTGGTGGGAGGCCTCGCCACGAGCCGGCACGATGCGGGCGCCGGACGCCCGCAGCGCCTCCAGGTCGAGCTGGTAGCCCGTGCAGTTGCGCAGGTTCTGGCCGAGCAGTGCGTCGTCGCGGCTGCCGTCGTCCTCGACGGGAAGGCCGAACTGCGCGGGGTCGACCGGCGGGAACCGGTAACCGTCGGGGAACTCCCCGTCGTAGCTGACGATGATGAGGAACTTGGCCATCGCCGGACCCAGCCCGTCGCGCTGGTAGGTCTCGTACATGTCCTCGATCGCCGAGGTGACGGCCTGACGGTCGGGCAGCATCGTGGCCAGCGGGGGCTCGTGGGCCACCAGCGTGCGCACGTGCTCGCCGTGCCGGGCCACCCAGGCCAGTGCGTTGACCGCGCCGCCGCTGCTGGCGAGCACATCGACCGGGCCGCCACCGATCGCCTCGACGACGCGCTGCAGGTCACCGGCATGGTCGTCGGGCGTTATCTCGCCGTGGCCGTCGGTCCGGGTGCTGCGCGCGGTGCCGCGGGGGTCGTAGGTGACGACCGGGCGGTCGGCGAAGTGGCCGGCCAGCGTGGCGAAGCCCTGCGCGTCCATCGGGGAGCCGATGAGCAGCAGCGGCGTGCCCGCACCGAGGGTGCCGCGCACGTCGTAGATGATGGTGGCACCCGGCGCGTCGAGGGTGTGGGTGGCGATCGTGGTGGTCATCGGCGGCCTCCTGGGCGTCTGGGTCGACTACAGCGGTGTCGACCACCGGCAGGCCTCGAACTCATCGGTCGGCACGCGCCGCGCCGACGTGTCGGCGAATGTGGTTGACCAAGTTGCCCGGACGGCTGAACACTCGCGAAATGCCGATATCGGACAGTGCCGCACCCCGAACCGGATACGCCCCGGTGAACGGCCTGCAGATGTACTACGAGATCCACGGCTCGGGCGGAACACCCCTGCTCCTGCTCCACGGCGGGTTGTTCGACATCGACCTGCAGTTCGGTGAGCTGCTCCCCGGCCTGTCAGCGACGCGCCAGGTGATCGCCGTCGACTTCCAGGGCCACGGCCGGACCAATGACGCCGACCGGCTGCTCAGGTGCGCCGACCTCGCCTCCGACGTCGTGGGCGTGCTCGAGCACCTGGGCGTCGCGCGGGTCGACGTCTTCGGGTTCAGTGTGGGCGGCGGGACGGCCCTGCACCTGGCCGTCAAGCACCCGGAGCTGGTCCGCAAGGTGATCGTGTCGTCCGCCTCGTTCAACAGCGACGGGCTCCGCCCGGAGAATGCCGGGGCGGTCGGCTCGATGACCGTCGAGATGATCGCGGGAACGCCGATGGAGCAGGCGTACCGCGCCAAGTCGCCGCACCCCGACAAGCTGCAGGACCTGCTCGACAAGCTCGGGACGTTCGACGAGGGCTTCACCGGCTGGTCCGACGCCGACATCGAGGGGATCGCCGCCCCGACCCTGATCACGGTCGGGGACTGCGACGCGGTCACGCTCGACCACGCCGTCCGGTTCCTCCGGCTGCGGGGCGGTGGCGTCAACGGCGACTTCGAGGGCGTCCCGGCCTCGCAGCTGGCAGTGTTCCCCGGGACCACGCACTTCTTCGGCCTGGCCCGCACCGAGCTGGTCCTGGACGTGGTGCTGCACTTCCTCGACGCACCGATGCCCGAGGGCTGATCACCAGGTCACAGACCGCGCGACACGCCTGCCAGCAGGTCTTCGGCGTCCGGTCCGAGCCGGCCGACACAGGTGCAGTCCCGGCCGTGCGCGTTGAGCAGGATGAACGGGTAGGGATCCCACCGCTGGGCCACCGCCACCAGGTTCAGGGCGATCCACGCCGCCACGATCGCGGTCTGGATGACGATGAACCGCCACGACCCGAACACGGTGGTGACCTGGTCGGCGATCCGTTCCCCCCGCCGGCGCCGGTCCAGGCGCTGGTTCGCCGGATGGCGCCACCGCGTCGGGTTCCGTGCCGCGCCGGTCACATCGCTGCTGGTCATACCCATCAGTCTCCGGCCTCGGGTGCCCGAGCCGGTGGAACCAGCTCCGGTCCCTCCGCGTATCCGTTCGGAATAGACCATCCGGGCTCACTCTCTACTTCCGGACGGTTATACGTCGGCCCAGCTCCTACCCGCCGAAGGCGCATACCGGACATCGGGCCCAACGACGGAATTGACAGCGAATCGCCACCGTTTTTGCCGATAGCTAACGCAGTCGCGGGTACATTCGAAAGATCTTCGATCCGGGTCACGGACTGCACCGTGCGCGTATTCGCCATCCACCGTGGCATTAATCTCGATGGGAGAACAATGTCCTCAACGATGCCCGGACCGGGCCGTCGGAGCGTTCCGGACCATCTGGCCTACTCCGTGATGCGCAAGCTTCCGCACGTCACGCTGTTGTTCTGGATTGTGAAGATCATCGCGGTCACCCTGGGCGAGACGGCCGGGGACCTGTTCGGGATCACCCTCGGGGTCGGCTACGTCGCCACCGCCTTGATCTTTCTCGCGTTCTTCGTGGTCGTGCTGGTGCTCCAGATCAGGGCGAAGCGGTTCCGTCCGGCGCTGTTCTGGGCGGTGGTCCTGGGCACCAGCCTGGTGGGGACCGAGGTCTCGGACTTCCTGGACCGGGGGCCCGGTGACTCCAGCGTCCCCAGCGGGGTGGGTTACGGATGGGGCGCGTTGATCCTCACCACCCTCCTGGCGATCATCTTCGTGGTGTGGTGGCGCACCGGGCAGACATACGACGTGGAGAACATCGCCAGTCGCAGGGGCGAGATCCTCTACTGGATCGCGATTCTGGTGTCGAACACCTTGGGCACCGCCACCGGTGACTGGCTGTCCGACGACACCGGCCTCGGGTTCCACAACGCCTTCTTCATCATCGCCGCGATCATGCTGGTGATCGTGGGCGCCCACTACCTGACGAACATCAACACCATGCTCTTGTTCTGGCTGGCGTTCGTCCTGACCCGCCCGCTCGGGGCGGCCGGTGGTGACTCGCTGACCAAACCGGTCGACGAAGGCGGTCTCGGCTGGGGCACGTTGTGGGCGTCCGTGGCGCTGTTCGCCCTGCTCGTCGCGCTGGTCGCCTACCAGGCCATACAGGTCCACCGCCACCCGCTGGAGCCCTTGCCGTACCCGACCAACGGGCGCACCGGCGCGCCACAGCAGCCGAACGGAGCGGTGATCACCCCGACGACCCGCCCCGGTTCCGTCACCGGCGCAGGCGAGGCCGGTGCAGCTCACTCACGGGCGGGGCAGATCAGCAGACCCAGACCGGCCGAACAGGGCAGCTGAGCGCATCCCCTACCGGGCATTCCGGCGCTTGAGAACCTCCCGGGTCACGAGCTCGTCTTCTTCTTCCTGGGCGGCAGCGGGAGGAACCCGCTGGTGCGGTGCACGTAGTCGGTGTAGCCGGGGCGGCGCTCACCGATCGTCTGCTCCAGCAGCTTCTTCCCGGTGCCCCGCACCAGCAGCCACGTCATCAGCGCGGCCCCGACGAGCCCGATCAGGCCGGCGAGGTGGTGCAGCCCCAGCACGGTGAGCCCCCACCAGACGGCGGAGTCGCCGAAGTAGTTGGGGTGGCGGGTGTAGCGCCACAGCCCGCGGTCCATCACCCGGCCCTTGTTCGACGGGTCGGCGCGGAACGCCGCGAGCTGGGCGTCGCCCACGGTCTCGAAGGTGAACCCGACGGCCCAGAGCAGCACGCCGACGACCGTCACGACCGTCGACAGTGCGCCGCCCGCGGAGCCGTACTGCCCGAGCTGGACGGGCAGCGACACGATCCACAGCACCACGGCCTGCGGGAGGTAGACCTTGCGGACCATGTGGGCGACCGGACGGCCGGGAGCCTCGGCGAGGATGGCGACGTACCGGGGGTCCTCACCTGTGCCGTGGTTGCGGCGCCCGATGTGCCACGCCAGCCGCACTCCCCACACCACGGTCAGGACGGTGATCAGCCAACGCCGCCACGCGTCGCCGTCACCGGCCGACAGGAGCAGGGTGGCGACCGCGACGATCGCGAACCCGGCTCCCCACACGACGTCGATCCCGTCGTGGCGCCCGCCCCGCACCCGCACCGCGACCAGCAGGGCCACGGCGAAGACCACCACGACGACGGCCGCGGTGACCACGAGGTTGGTGAGCGCGGCACCCCACGGGTAGGGCGTCACCGGAGTTCCGGAGCGATGAGAACGCCGTTCGCCGTGGTGGGGGTGCTGCCGGGGTCCGTTCCGAGCACGGCCCGCCTGCTGCGCGGCAGGCCCGTTCGCCCGGCTGCGTCGGGGCGCACCATGAGGATCTGGTGCACGCCCATCCGGTTCTCCTCGAACGCCAGTGCCGCGCCCGCCAGGTAGAGCAGCCAGACGCGGTACTGCTCCTCGCCGATCAGCGCGACGGCCTCCGCCTCCCGCTCCCGCAGCGTGTCGAGCCAGGGCCGGACCGTCCAGACGTAGTGCTCGCGCAGCGAGTGGACGTCGACGACCTCCAGCCCGGCCTCCTCGAGGAGGGTGACGGTGGATCCGAGCGGCCGCATGTACATGTCGGGCGCGACGTAGCGCTCCATGAACGCTCCCCCGCCCGGCGCCGGGTTGTGGCCGGACGCGCCGCGGGACATCTGCTGCAGCAGCAGCCGGCCGTGCGTCGCCAGCAGCCTGTGCAGCTGCGCCGCGTAGACCGGGTAGTTGTCCTGGCCGACGTGCTCCCCCATCTCGATGGACGCGATCGCGTCGAAGGGCTGCTCGGGGACGTCGGCGCCGATGGCCCGGTAGTCCTGCAGCCGGATCTCCACCCGGTCGGCCAGCCCCATGGCCCGCACGCGGGCGAGCCCGTACGCCTGCTGCTGCGCGGACAGGGTGACGCCGACGGCGTGCACGCCGTAGTGCTGCGCGGCGTGGACGAGCAGGGCCGCCCAGCCGCAGCCGACGTCGAGCAGCCGCATCCCCGGGGCCAGGCCGAGCTTGCGGCAGATCAGGTCGAGCTTGTCGCGCTGGGCGTCGGCCAGCCCGTAGCCGGGCGAGCCCTCCTGGGTCCAGTACCCGCAGGAGTAGGCCATCTGCGGGTCGAGCAGGAACTCGTAGAACTCGTTGGAGAGGTCGTAGTGGTGCGCGATCGCGGCCCGGTCGCGGCGGCGGGTGTGCAGGCCGCCGGACAGCCGGGCCTCGGACGCGGGGGGCTTCGGGCGAGGGCCGATGGCGCGGAGCCGGGCCGCGACGGCGACGGCGTCCACGACATCGGCTCGGGTCAGCCGCACCCCCGCGAGGCTCTGGGCTCTCGCGAGCTTCCAGAACCGCGACAGGCCCTCGGCGATGTCGCCGTCGACGGCCAGCTCGCCTGCCACGAACGCCCGCGCCAGACCCATCTCGCCGGGGTTCCACAGCAGCCGCCGCAGCGCCCGGCGGTGCCGGACGACCACCACGGGCGCATCCGGGTCGTCCCCGGGGCCGGCCTCGCTGCCGTCCCAGGCGCGGAGTCGGATCGGCAGCGGCGCGCCGATCAGGCGTTCGACGAGCCCGGCGAGCTGCGGGGCCACGGGGCGGGGCATGGGGTCTCCTGAGATCCGGCGGAGCGGTGGGGGCGGCAGCGGGGTCAGCGGCGCTGCAGCGAGAGCTGGAAGACGTCGAGGTAGCCGACGCGGAACCCGGCCTCGCAGTAGGCGAGGTAGAACTCCCACATCCGGCAGAACGTCTCGTCGAACCCGAGCGCGGCGACCTCGTCGCGGCGCGAGAGGAACGTGCGCTGCCAGTGGGCCAGCGTGCGCGCGTAGTCCGGACCGAGGCTGCGCCGCTCGACGATGCGCAGCCCCGTGTGGTCACGCAGGTTCTGCTCGATCGCCTCGACCGAGGGGATCACCCCGCCCGGGAAGATGTACTTGGAGATCCACGTGTAGTCGTGCTGCGTCACCAGCATCCGGTCGTGCGGCATGGTGATCGACTGCAGCCCGACGCGACCGGCCGGGCGCAGCAGCCGGTCCAGCGCGGCGAAGTACGTCGGCCAGTACTGCACGCCGACGGCCTCGACCATCTCGACGCTGACCACGGCGTCGTAGCTGCCCTGGGCCTCGCGGTAGTCGCGCAGCAGCACCTGCACGCGGTCGGCAACGCCCGCGGCGGCGATCCGCTCCTCGGCGAGATGGGCCTGCTCGGACGACAGGGTCATCGTCGTGACGCGGGCGCCGCGCTGCGCGGCCCGGACGGCCAGCTCACCCCAGCCGGTCCCGATCTCCAGGACGTGCATCCCGGAGCGCACGCCTGCCATGTCGAGGACGGCGTCGATCTTGCGGCGCTGCGCCGCCACGAGGTCGTCGCTGCCGTCGGCGAACCAGGCCGCGGAGTAGGACATCGTCTCGTCGAGGAACGTGGCGAACAGGTCGTTGGACAGGTCGTAGTGCCGGTGGATGTTCTCCCGCGCGCCGTCGAGCGTGTTCGCCTCGGCGCCGGGTCTGCGTGCCTCGGCGAAGCGGCGGCCGATGCGCTGCAGGACCGGCGGGATCAGCGTGGACAGCTGGGCGGCGAAGGGGGTGAGCAGGTCGGCCGGGCGCGTGCAGATCCAGTCCCCGACCATGTACGACTCCCCGAAACCGATCTTCGAGCCCGTGCCCAGGCGGTGAAAGAAGGCCTCCGGTCGCACGACCCGCATCACCGGCGAGTCGAGCCCGCCCGCTCCGATCCGCTCCCCGCCCGGGAACACCACCCGCACCGGCAGTGACCGCACCGCCCGCCGGAACAGCGCCTCGGCGATCCGCGCCTTGGCCGGAGCGCGGGGCACGGTGGCGAGGCCGGGCCACACGCCGGCGCTGGGCCGCGCTAGGTCGAGTCCCGTCGGCCCCGTGGCGAGGGCGGCGCCGGGCTGGCTGATCGGTTCGGCGGTCACTGGACGCCCTCCTGCGGGTGATGGCTCGGTCGGGGGACCACGGGGAGCCTGCGCAGCCACAGCGCGATGCCGTGACGGCGGATCAGCGCCGTGGTCCGGTGGGTGACGAGAGGTCGGCGCAGCAGCATCCGGACCAGCGATGCCGCGGTGGCCGCCCGGCGGGCGCCGACGACGGTGGCGGTGAGCGCGGTGCTGCCCTGCTGGCGCAGCGACACCGACACGGTCAGCCGCTCGCCGGGCACCGGCAGGTGCATCGCGTAGTGCCCGTCCACGGACAGGAAGGGCGAGACGTAGAAGTCCTTGGCCGTGCTCGCCCGGCCCGCGGCGTCGGGGTGGAGCAGGTAGCAGTGCCGCTCGCCGTAGGTGTTGTGCACCTCGGCCACGACGCAGTCGAGTACGCCGTCGGGCCGGTGGCACCAGTAGACGGTGATCGGGTTGAAGACGTGGCCGAGCAGCCGGGCGTTGGCGAGCATCAGCACCTGCCCACCACGCAGGTCCACGCCCTGGCGGGCCAGCCAGGCATCGAGGTTCTGCCGGATCGAGCGCTGCGGGTCGCCGAGGTGGTCGCGGGCCTCGAAGCGGGCGAACGGCCGGAGCCACCGCGGCAGTGCGGGCAGCGCGTCGAGGTCCACCAGCCACAGGTAGACCCCGTGCCGGAAGGAACGCTCCAGCCGCTGCCTGCGGACGTGGCGCACTTCGGCGTCGTACAGCGCGGGCACCGCCACCGGCGCCCGGACCACCGGCGCCGGGTCCGTCCCGGCGCGTCCGACGGTGGTGGTCACCAGCCTGCTCCGAGCGTCGTGGCCGCCCGCACCCCGGCGGCGCACCCGTCCTCGTGGAAGCCCCACCCGTGGTAGGCGCCCGCGTAGGCGAGGGTGGGGTCGTCGAGCTCGGGCAGCCGACGCTGCGCGGCCACCGACTCCGGCGTGTAGACCGGGTGTTCGTAGCCCATCCGGGCGATCACCCGCGCCTGGTCCACCCGCTGGGCGCCGCCAAGGGTCACGACGTAGTCGTCGGGTTCGGTGAGCCGCTGCAGCCGGTTCATGTCGTAGCTGACCAGCACCGGTGCGCCGGTGGACGAGCACGCGGGCTTCAGGTAGTTCCACGATGCCCGCGCACCCGGCCGCTGCGGCAGCACGGAGGTGTCGGAGTGCAGCCAGGTCTCGTTGCGGGAGTAGGTGAACGCCCCCAGCACGGCGCGCTCGGCCGCGCTCGGCTCGGCCAGCAGCGCCAGAGCCTGGTCGGGGTGGGTCGCGACGACCACACGGTCGGCACGGTGGAGCCCGCCCGCGTCGTCCCGGATCTCGATCCCGTCGGCGCGGCGCACGAGCGCCCGCACCGGGGTGGCGACCCGGACGGCGCTGAGGTTCTTCACCACCCGCTCGACGTAGCTGCGCGAACCGCCCACGACGGTGCGCCACCGCGGCGAGCCGCCCACCGCCAGCAGCCCGTGGTGGTCGAGGAACGTGAAGAGGTACCGCGCCGGGTAGGACAGCGACACGCTCTCGCCCGCCGACCACACCGCGCTGACCACCGGGAGCAGGAAGTGCTCGGCGAAGTAGCGCGAGTAGCCGCCCACCGCGAGGAACGCCCCGAGCGGGACGTCGCCGGCGCGCTCGTCGGCCAGCACGCGGCGCGCATGCCGGTGGAACCGCAGCACCTCGGCCAGCATCCGCAGGTACGCGGGCCGGCTCAGGTTGGAGGCCTGTGGGAACAGGCCGCCCAGGCCGCGCGCTCCCGCGTACTCCAGGCCGCACCCGTCGCACCGCACGCTCATCGACATGTCCGAGTCCTGCGTCGACACCCCGAGCTCGCCGAACAGCCGCAGCAGGTTCGGGTAGGTGCGCTCGTTGTGCACGATGAACCCGGTGTCGACGAAGGTGGTGCCGCCGTCGGAGCTGACGACCTCGTGGGTGTGCGCGTGGCCGCCCAGCCGCGTGTCGGCCTCGAACAGGGTGACGTCGTAGCGGCGCTGCAGCAGGTGGGCGGCGGTCAGCCCGGCGACACCGGCCCCGATCACCGCGGCGGTGGGACGGCTCGCAGCAGTGGTGCTCATCCGTCGGCTCCAGGTCGGGAGGTGGTGACGACGGCGCGCAGGCCGTCCGGGGCGGGTTGGCGCATGGCGTTCGCGATCACCGGGTCCTCCGGTTCGACGCCGAGCACCCCGAGTGCGAACCGGCGGACGAGCGAGTGCCAGTCGCGGGTGCGGGCGAGCATGTAGTGGCCCGCTCCGTGGAGCTCGAAGCGCGCTGTCCGGTCGGCCACCTGCTTCGCACGCACGGCGTAGGCGTAGGACTCGCGCGGATCGGTGTAGCGCTCGCGGTCTCCATGAACGATGAGCACGGACCTCTCGGCGAGCTGGTTCACGGGGTCGGAACCGTCGAGCCACGGTGCGAGCGCGCACACCGCCACCACGTTCGGCGCGCCCGCCGCCGTCAGCGCCGCTCGGCCACCCATCGAGTGGCCGACCAGCACCACCGGGAGCCCCGGATGCCGCCTCGCGATCTCCTCGAGCGCCCACGCGGCGTCCCGGGCCGCGTCCTTGGCCGGTGCGTTCCACCCCCGGTAGCGGTAACGCAGCTGGTAGACGGCGGGGCCGGCCCCGGAGAGCACCCACGCGAACGACAGCATCCGGGCGTAGGCCAACCGCCTCCGCCCACCGCTCGCGTGGCTGGTCGACCGGCCGCCGTGCAGCACCAGGACGACCCCGGGCGGGGCAGCACCGAAGCGGCCGACGGCGTCCAGACGGGGCAACTGCTGGTTCTCGGGCACGGACGACCTCGGGGGTGGGCGGACGGTTTCCCAGGTGTGTTCCGCCGGCCGGGCCTCGACGGATGATCAATGCGACCGAGGTCACACCGCTGCCGGCCAGGCCCCGGCACCAGCCGGTGATCAGTATCGATCCGTTCGTGCCCGGCCAGGCGGTTCGTCGCACCGTGGGTCACCGACGCCACACGATCGCATCAGTGAATATCTGAACAGCTCAGCAATGATTACCGGCGTGGTCGAGATCGGGATGACGGACCGGGGACAGGGTTTCGACCGGACGGACCGGATCCAGATCGGCAGTATGGCGGCCTTCATCCTCGGGCTGACCGCTCTCGGCTGGTCCGTACTGGCCGGACCCGTGGCCGCAGCCGGCTACTCGCTCGGGACCCAGGGGACGTTCGGGGTCGGGCTGGGGCTGACCGCGTACCTGCTGGGCATGCGCCACGCCTTCGACGCCGACCACATCGCCGCGATCGACAACACCACCCGCAAGCTCGTCGGCGAGGGAAAGCGCGCCCGGAGTGTCGGGTTCTGGTTCTCGCTCGGCCATTCGTCGGTGGTGCTCGCCCTGTGCGTCCTCCTGGCCGTCGGGGTCCGGGCGGTGGCCGGGGACCTGGACGACACCTCCCGGGTGAAACAGCTCATGGGCCTGATCGGGACGATCCTCTCCGGAGGCTTCCTCGTGCTCATCGGCCTGCTCAACCTGCTCGCGCTGGTCGGCATCGCCCGCGTCTTCCGCAGGATGCGCACCGAACCGCTCGACGACGAGGCACTGGAGCAGCACCTGAACGCCCGCGGCTTCCTGACCAGGCTCCTGGGCCGGGTGATGCGGACGGTGAGCAAGCCGTGGCACATGTTCCCCATCGGCTTCATCTTCGGGCTCGGCTTCGACACCGCCAGCGAAGTGACCCTGCTCGTGCTCGCCGGCGGCGCAGCCGCGTTCGACCTGCCCTGGTACGCCGTGCTCGTCCTGCCCGTGCTGTTCGCCGCGGGCATGAGCCTGTTCGACACCGCCGACGGCGTCTTCATGTCCGCGGCCTACAGCTGGGCGTTCCTCAAGCCCGTCCGCAAGGTCTTCTACAACATGACCATCACCGCGCTGTCCGTGGTCGTCGCGCTCGTGATCGGCATGATCGAGCTGCTCCAGCTCCTGGCCGACCGGCTGGGCACCACCGGCGGGCCGCTCGGCCTCGTCAGCGCGCTGAACCTCGAGTACGTCGGCTACATCGTCGTGGGCCTGTTCCTGGTGGTCTGGGCGCTGGCGGTCTCGCTATGGCGGTTCGGCCGGATCGAGGAACGCTGGAGCGTCCCCGAGGCCGAGTCACCGTGATCAGTAGACCCGGTAGTGCGCCGCGGTGGAGTAGGCGTCGGCGGAGTCGACCGTGACGTCGAGCGCGAGGGTCCACGGGCCCGGCAGCGGCACGACGGCATCCGTGCTGTGCCACCGCGCCGACGCCGTGGTGGGGGCGGGGCCGGGGTCCGGGGCCAGCGCGACCGCCAGCGCTGCCACCTCGGTGGAGGAGAGGCTCGCGGTGATCGCCTGGACCGGCGCCGGCCGGCCGGCCGCGTCCGTCACGGTGAGCTCGAGGCTCTGCCGGCCTCGCCGGGTGCCGTCGACGTGGACGTGGACGGTGTCCGGCCCCAGCGGAGCGGTCATGTCGGACGGCGGCCCGTAGGTGGTGTTGCCCGGAGGTTCGGACACCAGCAGCGCGGTGACCGCCAGCACCACGACGGCGAGGCCGGCCTCGATGCGCACGCTGCGCCGGACGACGCTGCGCACGTCACCACCGGTCAGCACGCGGCGCTGCGCCACGGCCGCGGCGACGAGCACCAGGCCGATGACCGCGAGCTTGACCAGCAGGACGACGCCGTAGCCGGTGGACCACAAGGCCTCGACGGGATCGATCTGACGGGAGGCCTGGAACTCCCCGGTGAGCACCAGGCACGCCACGCAGCTGTAGGCGACGCAGGACCAGCGCGTCATCCCGGCGGCGCTCAGGGGGAACCCGCCGGAACGGGCGGCGGGCAGCACGATCGTGAACAGGACGGCCAGCCCACCCAGCCAGACCGCCATGGCGGCCAGATGCAGGACGGCGGAGATCATCGCGGCCGGCACGTCGGAGCCGACCGCCTCGTGTCCGGTCAGCGCGACGGTGACCAGCAGGGCCACGGCGACCGTCCCGCCGGCGACCGCGTACCGGCGGCGCTGCAGGCGCCCCGCCCACGCCGTGGTCAGCAGTGGGGCCACCACCACGAGCAGGAGCAGGCGGGCGAGCAGCTCACGTCCGAAGGCACTGTCCAGCGTCTGTCCCGCGTCGGCGAACCGCCACACCGCCGACCAGCTCTCGTTCTCCGCACGCGGCCCCTGCAGCAGGAACGGCGCGATGGTGCTGAGCACCATCAGCAGCCAGCCCGCCCACATGAGCAGGCGAGTCCGGCGCGCGGCGAGCGCCCAGGGCCACAACGCCGCCGCCGCGGCCGCGACGCCGACCAGCAGCACGATCCCCAGGTACAGCAGGCCCTCGCCGGCGTCGGCGGTGACGTCGAGCGCGCGTGCACGGTCGGGCGGGGCGACCGGGGCGACCGGGGCGGCCGAGGGGTCCACGCCCACGCCGAAGGTGATCGAGCCGCCGACGATGTGCGTGTCGGCCGACACCACCCGCCAGGTCACCGCGTAGGTGCCGGTGGGCAGGTCCGGTCGGAGCGGCAGCACGATGGTCGTGCCGTCCGCGGACTGCGTCAGCCGTCCGGTGTCGACACGGTCGCCGGTCGCGGAGATGACCTCGTCGGACGCCGGGATGGGCTGGACCGCTTCGTCGAAGGTCAGCGTGACGGTGGCCGGAGCGTGCTCCAGCCTGGCGCCGTCCTGCGGTGAGCTGCTGTCCAGCACCGCGTGCGCGGCGGCCGGGCCGGCCAGCCCGACGACCGTGACGCAGGACAGCACGGCGGCGAGGACGAGGGTCAGGAGCCGGGGCCCGCCCAGCCGCAGGATCCGGCTCAAGACCTGGCCGACGTCCTGTTCCGGTTCCGGACGACCGCCAGGGTGATCCCGCTCAGCAGCAGGGCGACGATCCCGAGACCGAGGGCGGCGTCGTCCATCCACGAGCTCCCCGGGGAGCCGGGGGCGCCAGCCGCGGCCCGGCCGTCCGGCGCCGGCGTGCCGGCGGCCGCGGGTGAGAGCTGCAGCACGGGTGCCGGGTGCACGGGCTCGGTGACCCCGTCGGCCGACTGCTCGTCCCAGTTGACGGTGGTGCCGTCGCTGTAGGTCTGCAACGCGCCGAACGCCACGCTCGGCGCGTCGGGGAACGGGCCGACCGACAGGTTGAACATGTCGAACTGTCCCGGCGGGATGGCCGACGCCGGGCTCGTCGCCTTGAAGTCGACCTGCGACACGTACTGGTTGATCACCGAGCCGTCCTCCCCCTGCTGGGGCCGGGCGAGCGGCTTCCGGCTGACCGTCGCGGTCCAGCCGGCCTTGGGCTGGGTGTCCACCGAGGTGAACGGGGTGGCCGACGGGAAGGTCAGCAGCAGCTCGGTGGTGGACGCCGTGGCCGACTCGGACGGCACCCGGAAGGTCACCACGCCCGATCCGGCCTGCACGGCGTCGATGCCGGACACCTTCACGTGGGCCCAGGCCGGAACGGCGAGAGCCAGGACGGCCGTGACCGCACCGATCCCGATCACACCCGTCCTGAGCGCCCACCGGCGTCGGCGCATGCCAGCGCTGTCCCTCATTGCTCCACCTTCCGATCTAGGCCATCTCGACGAAGGCCGCTGTCATCGCCGCGGCCATCAGCCCACCGACCAGCTGGACGGCAGGCGGCGCCGGGGAGGTCCGGCGCCGGGAGAGCACGGGCCTCAGGCCGCGGCCGACCAGCAGGAGAGCGGCGGTACAGAACACGGCCGCGAGAGCGAGGCTCGACGCCCTGCTCCACAGCGGCACCGGGAACACGGGCCCCGTCGCCGCACCCGGTTCCGCCATCGCCATGCCCATGCCCGGCATCGCGGACATGCCGTCCGTCGCCCCGCCATCGGCCGCCCCTGCCGACGCCGCGGACAGCAGCACGGCCATCCAGACCATGGACCCCATCATCAGCGCGTGGTACCACGCGTTACCCGCAGGTCCGGCACAGAGAGCCGGCCCGCTCGGGCCAGTCACCGGGGACCGCGTGGCGAACAGGGCCTCCGCCACGAACCAGAGCGCCGCGGCCGTGAAGACCAGGACGTACGCCATGACCGGGACGCCGGCCCCCCAGCTCCACAGCATCGCGATCATGGCGACGCCCATGAGCGCGTGCAGACCCTCGTCCAGAACGGGGCGCCGCACCCCGCTCCGCCGGTGGGCGACCATCCGGTTGAGGTAGTAGCCGACCGCGACGGCGAACGCCGCGGACAGGACCCATCGCGGCACGTCCCCGGTCACCACTCCTGCGGCCCCTCTCCGTCTGGCCATGCCGCCGACCTAGTGGTCCGTACCGGCGTCCGCCCAGTTCCTGACCATGGCCCACGTCACACCTTCGGGCCCGGGAACCGGCCGCGGGCCGCGGGGAGCACAGAAGGGCGGGAAACCGAGCAGAATGTGAGCGTGCCCAGCAGGATTCTCATCATCGAGGATGACTCGACGATCGGGAACGTCCTCGAGTCCAGCCTGCGTAGCCACGGCCACCAGGTCTTCTGGGAGAGCACCGGCACCGCAGGCCTGGCGCGGGCCGCGTCGACCCCCGTGGACCTGGTCCTGCTCGACCTCGGCCTCCCCGACCTGGACGGGGTCGAGGTCTGCCGCCAGCTCCGGCGGGCCCAGCCCGGCAGCATTCTCGTCATCCTGACGGCTCGCTCGGCGGAGATGGACGTCGTGGTCGGACTCGAGGCGGGAGCCGACGACTACCTGGTCAAACCGGTCCGCCTGACCGAGCTGCACGCGCGCATCCGCGCCCACCTCCGCCGGAACGAGGGATCGACGGCGCGCGCCGTGCGGCCCATCGGCGACCTCGTCGTGGACGTCACCCGGCGCCGGGTCACCGTCGCCGGGCACGAGCTGCGGCTGCGCCCCAAGGAGTTCGACCTGCTGGCCCGCCTGGCCGCCCAGCCCGACGTGGCGCTGAGCCGGGAGACGCTGATGTCGGAGGTGTGGGACGAGCACTGGTACGGCTCCACCAAGACCCTCGACGTCCACGTCGCCGCACTCCGCCGGAAGATCGAGGAGATCGCCGCGGCGACGAAGGCCCGGGTTCCCGAGATCGTCACACTGCGGGGCCACGGCTACCGGCTGGAGCTCGACCCGCCCGAACCCCGCAACGCTGCCCGTTAGTGCGGCGGCGGGCGGGTTTCGCGGGTCACCAAGAGCGGGGCTCGGCCCGGGCGGGCCCAGGTCCGGCGAGATCGACGCGAGCGGTGCCACGGCCGCGCCCAGCCCGTACCACGTCGACCTCGTCCGCAGCTCCGAGTGCGTCTCCCCCCATGGGCTCCTGATCGGCGAGGGGCTCGGCGTGCGCAGGCGGCAGCAGCAGCGTGAACACGGGCGGCGCGCGCCGGGTGAGCTCCAGCCTGCCGTCCTCGGCCTCCGCGAGACGTCGCGCCAGCGCCAGCCCGATGCCGTGCCCGTCGCGCTGGTCGGCACGGCGGGCGAACAGGACGCCCTCCGGGTCGTGCACGCCCGCGCCTTCGTCGGAGACGTCGATCGCCACCACGTTGCTGGACTCGCGGACGGTCACCCCGACGGTGCCTGCCCCATGGGTCGTCGCGTTGTCCACGAGCACCGCGAGCACGTGCCGGATCGCCGCGGCGGATGCGCGGGGCCACGGCGTCCCCGGCTCGACGGTCAGGTTCAGGCCGCGGCCCAGCAGCTCCAGGCGCCCGCGCCACTCCGGCGACAGCTCGTCCAGCAGCACACCGAGGTCCACCGGGCCCCCGCGGGCGTCCCGGTTGCCGCGGGCGAGGTCCAGCAGCTCGTCGATGGTCGCCTCCAGGCGATCCGCGTCGACGAGACTCGCGACGATGGCCGGACGCGGATCCAGGCCCGGCTGTTCGAGGGCGGCCTCGAGCCGGAGCCGCAGGCCCGCGAGTGGGGTCCGCAGCTGGTGGGACACATCGGCGGAGAAGGCCTGCTCCCTGGCGAGCAGGTCGTCCAGGCGAACGGCGGTGGTGTTCAGCGCCGTACCGACCGCGTCGATCTCGCCGACCCCCCCTTGCCGGGTGCGCACGCTGAAGTCGCCCTCACCGAGCCGGCGCGCGGCCACGGCCAGCTCCTCCAGCGGCCGGGCCAGCCGTCGGGCCTGCCGGCGCCCGAGTAGCCAGGTGGCGGCGACGGCCAGCGCGGCGAGCGCGATCATCCCCGCCCACACCAGCGCCACCCACTGCAGGACGGCGCTGCGGGGCGCGGCGGCCCGGACCGCCCCGATGATGTCGTCCTCGTGCGTGACCGGCACCGCGACGACGAAGGAGCCGCTCTCGGTGCCCGCCCCCACGTCGCCCTGGAGGGCCTTCGCGACCTCCGGTTGCTCGGCGCCCGGCCCGACGCCGCCCAGCAGCGTGCCGTCGTCGTCGTACACCGCCACCTGGACCGGACCGGGCCCGTCGACCCCCTCGATCCGCTCGGAGTCGTACACGTCGCTTGCCACGGTGATCGCGACGGCGTCGGCGACGCGCTGCAGCTCGCTGCGCTCGCTCTGCGACGCGTACTGGAACACCCCTACGCCCAGCGGCACCCCGAAGAGCCCGATGGCCAGCACAGAGGCCCAGACTGCGAGCCCGACGATTCGAGTGCGCACGAGGGTGGTCTCCGTTCCGCAGCCGTCCCGGTCACCGCATCCGGCAGCACCTCAGCATGCGCCCGGCCACGGCGGGTGTCACGGGTGGGGCCGGACCTGCGCGGAGGCAGGGACTGCGGAACCGGCGACGGCGGGACCTCCGCCGAGCGTACCGCCCCCGAGTGGGTCAGAGCCGGTTGCGCTTGCGGCCGGTGACCTGGTTGTAGATGACGAGCACGACGACCGCGCCGATGATGGACCCGATCCAGCCGGCCGGCTGGAACCCGCGGATGCCCACGGTCAGCAGCCCGAAGATCAGCCCGCCCACCACCGAGCCGACGATCCCGAGCACGATGGTGCGCAGGAGGCCGATGTCATCCTTTCCGGGGACGAGCGCGCGAGCGATGAAGCCCGCGATCAGGCCGAACACGATCCAACCCACGATTGTCAAGATCATCTACTGTTCCCCGGTCCCTGAGCTGGATGCCTGTGCCGGCCGAGTCTAGTGCGGGAGACCACCGGCATCCCGGTCAGTTCATGCTCAGGGATGCGGCGCCGGCAGCGCCGATGGCGGCGAGCCTCAGATCGTCGTAACCGGACCACGTGGACAGCGTCAGCCGCTGTCCGGTCTGCGCGGCCGCGGGCCGGCGGGGAGCGACCTGGAACGTGCTGCTCTTGAAGACGGTGCCGAAGTCGCTGTGCACGACGTCGGGTGAGGTTCCCCGGTGCAGGCTCGTGATCGGACCGTCGGCCGTGCCGGCCGACAGGACCGCCCGCGTGCGGTGCAGCAGGAGGTCGAGGATCAGGTGCTGGCTCGAGCGTTCGGTGGGCAGGTGCGCCCGGACCGTCAGCAGCTCGGCACCGGCGGGAGCCGACGGATTGTCGTCCGCAGCCCATTCCATGACGATGAAACAGGATCCGGGGATCCTCCGGCACGAGGCCTGACCATGGCGGCCGCAGCAGCCATGGGCCACGCCGAGCGCTCTCAGCGCGAGATCTCCATCGATGAGGTCGAACACCGCCGAGCGGATGTCCATCGCGGTCCTCCAGTGCACTGTCGCCGTGGCGGCGTAACACTTTGCGCCGGTCGAGCCGATGTCCTGGACAGGCGGGCCGCTGCCCACCGGTGACTGTGGTCCCTGACGAGCCTCGACCGACATGCGTCGAAGTCGTTCCTGACCGTAGGCGGTCGGCCGCAATCGGAAGCCCAGGGGAATGCAAGACGACGGTAAACGGGCGAACCGAGTCGACAAATGGCGGCATCGGAGCCACCGGCAGCCGGTGCTGGGACCTCAGGTGCGGCGGCCGGGCAGCATCTCCTGCAGCTTCGTCTTCGCGCCCTGCACCACGAGGTGGACGGCGTCCGGGTCGCCCTTCAGCACCGCCTGCACCACCGACTCGGCCTGCTCGAACGAGGCGTGCGGCGGGATCGGTGGCACCTCCGGGTCGCAGTGCACGTCGAGCACGGCGGGCCGGTCGGCGGCCAGCGCCCGGTCCCAGGCCGGACCGAGCTCCTCCGGGGACGTCACGGTGATCCCCTCCAGGCCCACACCGCGAGCGAAGTCGGCGTAGGACACCTCGGGCAGCGTCTGGGACTCCTCGAACTTCGGTGCCCCGCCCATCGCCCGCAGCTCCCACGTGACCTGGTTGAGGTCATTGTTGTGCAGCACGCAGACGACCAGCCGCGGGTCCGACCAGCGGCCGGCATAGCGGGCGACGGTGAGCAGCTCGGCCATCCCGTTCATCTGCATGGCGCCGTCGCCGGTGAGCGCGATCGCCGGCCGGTCGGGGTGGGCGAACTTCGCCCCGATCGCGTACGGCACCGCAGGCCCCATCGTGGCCAGGGTGCCCGACAGCGAGGCGCGGACGTCACCGCGGATGCGCAGGTGTCGTGCGTACCAGTTGGCCACCGAACCGGAGTCGGCAGCCACGATCGCGTTCAGCGGGAGCCGCTCGGAGAGCTCCCACACGATCCGCATCGGGTTGACCGGCTTCGCGTCGAGCATCGCCTGGCGTTCCATCGTGCGCCACCAGCGTGCGACGTTCTCCTCGATCTTCTCCCGCCACGCCCGGTCGGTCGGACCGGACAGCAACGGCAGCAGCGCCTGCAGGCTGGTCCGCGCATCGCCGACCAGGTTCACCTCCGTGGGGTAGCGCATCCCGATCATCGCCCCGTCGATGTCGATGTGCACGGCCCTGGCCTTGCCGAACTCGGGGAGGAACTGGCTGTAGGGGAAGTTCGAGCCGACGATCAGCAGGGTGTCGCAGTCGCGCATCAGCTCGTAGCTCGGCCGGGTGCCGAGCAGCCCGATGGCTCCGGTGACGAACGGCAGGTCGTCGGACAGCACGTCCTTGCCGAGCAGCGCCTTGGCCACCCCGGCGCCCAGGATGTCGGCGACCTGCTCGACCTCCGCCGCCGCGCCACGGGCACCCTGGCCGACGAGGATCGCCACCCGCTGCCCGGCGTTGAGCACCTCGGCCGCCCGCAGCACCTCGGCCTCGTCGGGCACCAGCCTCGGCGCCACCAGGCCCGGCGGGCTCGACGGCACCTGCTTGAACGCGTGCGCCGGCGGCGTGTGGTCCTCGGTCTGCAGATCGCTGGGAATGATCAGGGCCGTGGGCGCCCGCCGGGTCAGCGCCGTGCGGATGGCCCTGTCGAGCGCGTTGGGCAGCTGCTCGGGCACATTGACCTCGACCAGATAGTCGCTCGCCACGTCCTTGAAGAGCGCCTGCAGGTCCACCTCCTGCTGGTACGCGCCGCCCATGGCACTGCGTTCCGTCTGCCCGACGATCGCGACCACCGGGACGTGGTCGAGCTTCGCGTCGTACAACCCGTTGAGCAGGTGGATCGCGCCGGGCCCCGAGGTCGCCGTGCACACGCCGACACGCCCGGAGAACTTCGCGTACCCCACCGCCTCGAACGCGGCCATCTCCTCGTGCCGCGCCTGGATGAACCGCGGACGGTCCCCGGCCCGTCCGAAGGCCGCGATGATGCCGTTGATCCCGTCACCGGGGTAGCCGAAGACCTGCTCGACCCCCCACTCCCGCAACCTCCGCAGGATGTGATCGCCCACCGACTCCGCCATTGGCACGCACCTCCGACCGGGTTCCTGCCCTGTCCCACTGGTGATCTCGTACCCGAACCCCTGATCCCGTACCCGGACACGGGCCTCCGACATCCCACCGGGCTTCGAGGCACACTCGACGGTCGTGTGAGGAGGTGCCGGTGGAGCGAGATGTCGACGACGTCGCGTCGGACGCGACCTGGGATCAGGAGGCCCGCAACGAGACGGCGACCGAGCGGCTGGACCGCAACTGGGGCGATCTCCTGCAGGAGCTCCGGGTGGTGCAGACGGGCGTGCAACTGCTCACCGGTCTGCTGCTCACGGTGCCGTTCCAGGCGCGCTTCGGCGACCTGACCGGTCCGCAGCGCGTGCTCTACCTGGTGGCGCTGTCCCTGTCGGCGGCGGCGACCGGCCTGCTGATCGCGCCCGTCGCGCTGCACCGCGCCCTGTTCCGCCAGCACGCGCGGGCGGCGCTGGTGGCGTGGGGCCAGCGTTTCGCCATCGGAGGGCTCGCCCTGCTGGGCCTGGCGGTCACAGGCGTGGTCGTGCTGATCTTCGACGTCGTGACCGGCTCGACACCGGCGATCGTCGCCGGTCTGGTGTGCGTCGCGGTGTTCGGGCTGCTCTGGGGGGCGATCCCGGCGCTTCAGCGCGCGAGGCTCTGAGCCCCTCCGGAGTGGTTCACCGCGGCAGGGGCGGGGTGACCGGGGTCAGTGACCCGCCGGGCAACCAGGGGTCGGTGGTGCGGTTGTCCATCTCACCCGCCCCGGTCGGCATCATCGAGATCTGCACCGACGCGAAGATCCGCGGCCCCGCCACCGCCGGGCCGGCGTCGCCGGGTGCCGTCCACGCCCGGAACCCGGCGGGCGACGCGAGCGGGGTCAGCCCCGCCGCACGCAGGTCGGCCAGGTAGCGCTGCGCCGACACGTCGAGCGGGTCGAAGTCCAGGGTGGTGACGGCGCCGGTCTGCCGGCCCAGCACGGCGTTCGTGGCGAGCCATGGAGCGGTGTACGTGCGGGCGACGCTCGACAGGCTCAGCGCCTCGTCGGTGAGCTTGCGCCCACCGACCTCCCAGCCCGCGACGACCAGCGCCGCGTCCGCCCGATCCAGCCGGTTGGCCACCGGCAGCCCGTTTCCGGCAGCAGCTTCCCGGACGACCGCAGCGGCCGCAGCCGACCGGCGCGACCCGTCGGTCACGAGGTACAGCGCCGGCACGTCACGGTCGCCGAGGAACCGCACGGTGGCCCGGAGCGTCGCGGCGTCCGCCTCGGAGAGTGCATCGGCCGGACAGGCGGCCGGGAGGTCAGCGGCGCCCCGCAGCAGCCGACCGACCACGGCGCTCAAGCACTCCGGTCCGTCCGGTCCCGTGAGTCCTGCCACGAGCGCCGGGGGTGCCGGATCGGGGCCGAGGTCGAGGCGCAGCGACACCTGCTCGCCACCCGCCTCCACCGTGAGGACGTCGGTGCCCGCAGGCAGGTCGACCACGGCCCAGCCGCCCGGTGCGCCGGGCCGTTCCTCGGCGCGCACACCGCCGACCAGCGCCCCGGCCATCCCGACATGGACGAGGTTGCGGCCCGGCCGCTGCGGGACGACCACCACCGGCGCGTCCTGATCCGCCAAGGCCACCGTCCGCAGGAGCGGACGGCCCGGCTCGGCGGGAGCCGGGGGCGGGGTCACCAGCATCAGCACCGAACCCGCGGTGAAGACCAGCCCCGCGGAGTAGGCCACGACCCGGCCGCCGACCGCACCGGGGCGGCACAGCCCCGTGCTGACCGCCACGAGCATGCCCAGCGCCTGGATCAGCACGAGCAGACCGGTCAGCGAGGTGGCCGTCACGGCGTCGAAACGCATCCCCTTGGCGACCGCCTCCAGCGCAGCGGCCGACACCGCCATGACGGCCGACACGGCGAAGACCAGGGTGACCCGCCGCACGACCGTGAAGCGGGCGCCACACGCGGGCGTGGCGACCAGCACCGCGGCGCCGAGCCAGGTGACCGCGGCCACCATGTGGACGGCGGCGAGCCCCACGTGCCAGTCGGTGTGCCCGATCGTCGCGTCGTAGGCCAGCGCGGCGGTGAGCAGCACGCCCCCCACCGCGGACGCGCTCCGGGCCCCACGCGCGAACAGCACCGCGATCACCGCGGCGCCGGCGGCCTGCGGCAGCGCGGCGAAGGCGCTGATGCCTCCGCCGACGCAGCGGATCACCAGCGCGACCACCGCCACGGCGGCGGCGCTCTGCACGAGGAGCATCGAGCTTCGCGAAGGTGGGGCGAGGAAACCCAGCGCCGCCGTGCCGGCCACCAACGCGCTGGACACCAGCGCCACGACACCGAGAACGGCGAGGAGGGGCCACGGCAGGAGGGTGTCCACCGCGTCGCGGGACCCACCGCCCGCGCCCCAACCGGTCTGCGCCCACGCGGGCCCGGCGAGCGCGAGGAGCAGCACCGGCGACACGAGGACGGGGAGGAGAAGCCGCGGAACGAACCGGCGGGCGCGATCCTCCCTCACGACGCGGATCATGGTGTCGTCACCGGATCGGTACGGCAGTCCGGGGAGTACCCGGAGGCGAGTGGCTCCTCGATGTTCGGAGTGTAGATCATCTTTGTGACGCCCTGATCCTCCCGGCCCTGCGAGCCGACCGGGTTGAGGCTGATGATGTTGCGCGGCTCACAGTAGCCACCGGTCACCGTCGCGTCGAGATCTTCGCGGACCCGGACGCGGTGCCGGTCGCCGGGTCCGACCGGGCCGGGGACCGAGAGGTCGCGGCCGGCTCGCGGGAGTTCCCGAGCGGGCGCGGCGACACCCGGCCGGGGCGCGATGCGACGAATGTGGGCCACGGGAGAGCTCCGGATCCTGAGCCGGACGCGATGCGTCCGGAGGGGTCGGGGACCGAATGCCGGGGATTCGGCCCGCGGGCCGCGGCGATCGGTCAGAGGACGGCGGAGGTCCCCGGACAGGACTGGTCGAAATCGTCCTGGCGACGGGTCGGCCAGAACCCCTCGAGGTCAATGATCGGCACGATCAGAACTATGGCGACGAACCGATCGGACGATCAAGCCATCCCAGTTCACTGTGTTACAGATCACTGTAACGGATCTTGCTTACCCATCGATCGTGAGCTATCGCAACGACCATGGGTCGGAGGCCACTGGTCCGCCTGGCCCACCACGTCGCGCCGACCGGCGCGACGCCCGGAAGCATGTCCGATAAAGCACGCTGCGCACGCCCGTCCGCTTTTGTGGCGTAGCGATTGAACGGTAATGACCGAACATTTGTCGGACATTGCCGGGCTGCCCGGCACTCCGCTGTCCCGACAATTGACGGTATGTCAGCGCGCAGCTCTCCGAGATTCGCATCACAGTTGCCGCGACCGCCGACCCGAAGAACTCAGGCCTGTATACGTTCGGCACGCAGACTTCGCGAAAGAATGGCGGTGAGACGGGTGATGGGTGGTTCTGCGCATACGCGTCGCCCCGCTTCCGGCACGGACGTGCTGTCCGTCATCCCCACCCTGCTGCTCGTTCGCCGCCGGTGTATCGACCTGCTGAAGGTCTGCACCTGTCGCTGTCGCGGCTGAGCCCGCCGACCGTCGCGCCGTCCGCGCGACCGTCGATGTGTCCCCCCTCCTCGTAAGCGGCCGCCGCCCCGCGCGCGGTCCGCCCTCTCGCGCCGAAAGGCGGCTTCGTATGCCCGGTCCAGCCCGTCGGATGCATCTCGGCCTCACGATCTGGCCCACCGGTTTCCACCCCGGAGCCTGGCGCCTGCCCGGCTCCCGGAGCGACGGGAACTCCAACCCGCGCCTGCTGCAGCAGGCCGCGCGGACCGCCGAGCGGGGCCGGTTCGACTTCTTCTTCATCGGCGACCGGGTGGTCGGGCTGACCACCTCCCAGTTCGCGGCACCCAACGAGGTCCTGCGGCCCGAGGCGTTGACCCTGGCCGCGAACATCGCGGGGATCACCGAGCACATCGGGCTGATCACCACGGTCAACACCACCTACTCCGAGCCCTACAACGTCGCCAGGGCGGCGGCCACGATCGACCACCTCAGCGGCGGCCGGGTCGGGCTCAACATCGTCACCGGCAAGAACGTCGAGGCGGCCCGCAACTTCGGGCGCGAGCAGCACTGGGACAACGCCCACCGCTACGACTGGGCCACCGAGTACATCCAGGTCCTGCAACTGCTGTGGGACAGCTGGGAGGACGACGCGCGCGTCGCCGATCCGGTGACCGGCCGCTTCGTCGACCCGGACCGGGTGCACACCATCGACTTCCACGGGAAGTTCTTCTCGGTCGACGGCCCGCTGAACGTCGAGCGGCCCGTGCAGGGGCAGATCCCGATCATCAACGCGGGTGCCTCCGAACGGTCCCGCGAGCTCGGCGCGCAGTACTCCGACCTGCGGTTCACCAACTCCTCGACCCTCGGCCTCGAGGGTGCCCGGCGGTACTACGACGACCTCAAGAGCCGGCTGCCCCGCTACGGGCGCTCGGTGTCCGACCAGCTCATCGTGCCCGGCGTCGCGGTGTACGTGGAGGAGTCCGGACGCGCGGCGCACGAGGCGTACGCGACGTTGCAGGCCCTGCTGGAGACCGGTCCCGTCCACCGGGCGCGGCTCTCCGAGGCACTCGGCGTCGCCGTCACGGATGCGGCTCCCGACGCTCCGATCGGGGAAGTCGCCGACCTCGCGCTGCTGTCCGACGAGGGACTCCGGATCGTCGGCTCGGCCCGTGAGCTCTACGGGCGCGAGCGCGTGACCGTGGCCGAGGTCAACGCCTCCTTCATCCGCGGGGGGTTGTTCAAGGAGGTCGTCGGGTCGCCGACGCAGGTCGCCGACGTGCTCGAGGAGTGGTTCTCCTCCGGCGCGGCCGACGGGTTCATGATCTTCCCGCCCACCGTGCCCCACGGGGTGGAGGCGTTCGTCGACCTCGTGGTCCCCGAACTGCAGCGCCGCGGTCTGCACCACCGCGACTACGCAGGCACGACCCTGCGCGAGCACTTCGGACTCCCCCGCCCGCCCAGCCGCTTCGCGACGGGCGTCGATGCCGGGGCGGTGGCCGGATGACGGAGTCCGAGGTTCCGGTGTTCGTCGGCGTCGCCGAGCTGGAGAAGTGGCTGCAGGACGCCCCGGAGCAGGTCCGCCTGCTGGAGATCCGCTACGACCAGAAGACCGGAGGGACCGGCGGCGCCGGTCACCTGCCCGGAGCGGTCACCGTCGACCTGGCCACGGAGCTGGCCCGGTCCGACGCCGATCCGGTCGAGGGGCGCCGTCCCCTGCCGGACCCCGCCGACCTGCAACGGTCCGCGCGGCGGTGGGGCCTGCGCAACGACTCGACCGTGGTCGTCTACGACACCCGCTCCGGGCTCTCCGCGGCCCGTGCCTGGTGGGTCCTGCGCTGGGCCGGACTGCAGCGGGTGAGCATTCTCGACGGCGGCCTGCAGGCCTGGACCGCCGCCGGCCATGAGCTCGACACGGAGGAGCCCGGCATCGAGCCCGGCGACGTGGAGCTGGGCTCGGGCGGGCTGCCCGAACTGGACGCCGACGCCGCTGCCGCCCTCGCCGCCCGCGGGCTGCTCGTCGACGCCCGGGACGCCCAGGCGTACCGGGAGGGACACATCCCCGGGGCCCGCAACGTCCCCTCCCAGGGTGTGCTGGGCGCGGCCGGGACGCTGGCCGACGCGGACGAGGTGCGCGCGCACTACGGGCTCGCGGCAGCAGATGCGGCGGTCCCCGGGCTCTCCTGCGGCGGCGGGGTGGCCGGCGCCTTCGCCGTCGCCGCTCTCGCCCACGCCGGTGTGACCGCGCCCCTCTACGTCGGGTCGTTCTCCGCCTGGAGCGCGGATCCCGACCGGCCGGTCGCCACGGGAGCCGAGCCGGGAACCGGCGAGGAGGCACCGTGACCGAGAGCCTCTCGCTACGCACCGCCCGGGGCGCGCACCGCGCGGGACCCGTGCCCGGCGACGACGACACCCGGCAGCCGTCCGACGCCGGGAGCGCGCTGCTGGAGCAGGACCAGCGGGAGGCGAACCGCTTCCGGCGCACCGTGCTGGTCGGACGCATCGCCGTGGCGGTCGTCGTGCTCGGCGCCTGGCAGCTCGCCTCGGGCCGGCTCGTGTCGGAGTTCTTCGTCTCCTCCCCCAGCGAGATCGTCGGCAGGCTCGTGCAGCTCGTCGGCACGGGCCAGCTGTGGCCGCATCTGACCCAGACGCTCATCGAGGTGGGGGCCGGGCTGCTCATCGGCGTGCCGCTCGGGGTGGCGCTCGGCGTGGCGCTCGGCATGTCCGCCCTGCTCAGTGGCTGGCTGCTGCCCTACGTGATGGCTCTCTACAGCCTGCCGCGCGTGGCACTGGCGCCGCTGTTCATCGTCTGGTTCGGGATCGGGCTGCTCTCGAAGATCACGATGGTCGTCACGATGGTGCTGTTCGTGATCTTCTACAACGTCTACCAGGGCGTCCGGAACATCGACCAGGACCTCTTCGACGTCGCGCGCTCGTTCCGGGCGAACCGCTGGCAGACCGTGCGCTGGATCATGCTGCCGTCGCTGGTCCCCTGGCTGGTCACCGCGCTGCGGCTCTCCATCGGTATCGCGCTCATCGGCGCCGTCATCGCCGAGCTGATCGCCGCGAGCTCCGGGCTCGGCTACTACATCAAGCTCTCGTCCAACCTGCTCGACGTCACCGGGGTCTTCGCAGGCCTCGCCGTCATCACCGCCGTGGCGATCGTGCTGGACCAGGCACTGGGATACGTGGAGCGCCGGGTCATGCGGCACCACCCCGAGAAGCAGCACTGAGAACACCACCGAGACGAGGACCCGACCCATGACCCATCCCCTTCGCCGACCGTGGCGGTGGGCCGGCGCCCTGGTGCTCACGGCCCTGCTCGTCGCCGGCTGCTCCGCCGAGCCCGGGCCCCCGACGATCCGCGTCGGCCTCGTCTGCGGCGGGGTGGGCCTGGCCGCGCTCGCCATCGACTCCGGCGGCCTCCCGGACGGGCTGCAGGCGCAGAAGATCTGCTTCGACAGCGGTTCCGACGCCGTCCAGGCGCTGGTCGGCGGCAGCATCGACGCCTTCGTCGGCGCGGGGGAACACGTCGTCGACAACCGCGCCAAGGGCCTCGACGTGAAGGGCTACGCGGTCGTGAGCGAGGCGCCGCCGTACTCCCTGGTCAGCGCGGCCGGCTCCGGAGTGCACGGCGTGGGCGACCTCGCCGGGAAGTCCGTGGCCGTCACCGCGCCGGGGAGCCTCTCGGACACCGAACTGCAGAAGGCGACGGCCGAGGCGGGCGTCCCGTACTCCGGGCTGCGCGTCGTGGGCGCGGGCACCGGCGCGACCATGCAGGCCGCGATCGGGAAGGGCGGCGCGGCGGCGGGCATGGTCAGCGACCCGCTGCTCACCACGATGCTGCAGTCCGGCGCGTTCACCCTCACCTGGAAGCCGGACTTCCGCTACATCGCGCTGGCGGTGATCGCGAAGCCGAGCTGGGTGAACGACAACAAGCCCGCGATGCAGGCGTTCCTGCAGGCCCTGCGCGCCACGCAGGACAAGGCGAACGCCGATCTCCCGAGTGTGCTCGGCGCCGCGAAGCAGCAGGCCCCGACCCTGGACCCGACGACCCTGCGCACCGTCGTCGCGGCGACGATCGCCCAGGCCCCGCCGAAGCTGACCATCGACGACGGCCCGTACCGCGACACCACCCAGGTGCTCACGCAGGTCGGGCAGGTCCAGCCGGACAAGGTCCCGTCGTTCACCGACGCGTTCGACTTCAGCCTGCTGGGCCCGCAGTGACCCCGAAGGTCGCGGTCCGCGACCTCCGCGTCGCCTACCGCACGCGGACGGGGCGGCATCTCGCACTCGACGGGGCCGACCTGAGCATCGGCCACGGCGAGTTCGTCGCCCTGGTGGGGCCCAGCGGATGCGGCAAGTCGACGCTGCTCAAGGTGGTCGCCGGGCTCGTCGAGCGGTCCGGCGGCGACGCGCTCATCGACGGGAAACCGATCGACGGCCCCTCCGCCGGGGTCGGGATGCTCTTCCAGAACGACGCCCTGCTCCCCTGGCGCACCGTGCACGAGAACATCCGCCTGCCGCTGCAGGTGGCCGGCGGGAACCGCGCCGAGCAGGACGTCCGGATCCGCGACCTGATCACCACGGTCGGCCTCGACGGGTTCGCCGACTACCTGCCCCGCCAGCTCTCCGGCGGGATGCGCAAGCGCGTGGCGCTGGCGCGCACCCTCGCCGCGGACCCGGACCTCTTCCTCATGGACGAGCCCTTCGGCCCGCTCGACGCCCTGACGCGCCGCCGGATCGGAGCGGAGTTCCTGTCACTGTGGGAGACGCTGGGAACGAGCGTGCTCTTCGTGACCCACGACGTCGACGAGGCCATCACGCTGGCCGACCGCGTCGTGGTGATGAGCCCGGCGCCCGGACGGGTGCTCACCGAGTTCCCGGTGCCGCTTCACCGGCCGCGCGACGTGCGCGAGCTGCGCTTCACCCCGTCCTTCCGCGACCTGCACGATGCGATCTCCGACGCGCTCGTCGCGCCGTCGGAGATCGCGTGACGGTGGGCCGACCCGTCACCAGGTGACGGGCACCTCCGTCACCCCGCCGGTGAGCCGGTCGGCACGGACCACCAGGTCGTCGACCTCCACGGCGAGCCGCAGCCCGGGGAACCGGCGGAACAGCGCGGAGAAGACGGCCGTGAGCTCGGTGCGCGCGAGGCTCGCACCGATGCAGAAGTGCGGGCCGTGGCCGAACGACAGGTGCGGGTTGGGGCTGCGGGCCGGGTCGAACTCCGTGGCCTCGGCGAACGCCGAGGGGTCCCGGTTCGCCGCTGCGGTGGACAGCAGGACCGCGTCGCCGCGGGCGATCGTGACGCCGCCGATCTCGATGTCCTCGTGGGCGTACCGGAGCAGGCCGAGCCCGCCGGGGGCCGAGAGCCGGAGGATCTCCTCGATGGTGCGCTGCGCCTGACCTTCCGGGTCGGCGGCGAAGGCGTCGCGCCGGTCGAGGTCGGACAGCAGCAGGAGCACGCCGAGGTCGATACGGCCCACGGTGGTCTCGTGCCCGGCGAACAGCAGCCCGGCCGACAGCCTGGCCAGCATCTCGTCGGTGAAACGAGGATCGGCCTGCTGGGCCCGCACCAGGTCGGAGACGACGTCCTCGCCGGGGTTCGCGCGCTTGGCCTCGGCGAGCCCGCCCATGTAGCGCTCGAACTCCGCCATGGCCTCGGCGGCGTCGGTGCCGCCGTCCAGCCGGCCGACCCGGTCGGACAGGCCGTGGAAGTACTCGCGGTCATCGAACGGCACACCGAGCAGCTCGCAGATCACCAGTACCGGAAGCGGGAAGGACAGCGTGGCGTGCAGGTCGACCGGCCGCTCCGGGTCGGCCGCCCTGGCCGCCTCCATCGCGTCGAGGCAGCCGTCGACGAGATCCCGCACGTGGCCGGCGAGCAGGCGCATCCGCTTGGCCGAGAAGGCCGGGACCAGCAGGGCACGCATCCTGGCGTGGTCGGCCTGCTCGGTCTCGTAGTCGCCCGAGGGGCCGCTCAGGATGGCGGCGTCGGACACGGTGGCGGCCTCGCTCGGGTTGGGGTGCGAGCGGCCCAGCCGCGAGTCACCGAAGAGCGCGCGCGCCTCCTCGTACCGCGTGACCAGCCAGGCCGGGTCGCCGGCGGGCGTCCGCACCTTCGTGATCGGCGCCTCGGCCCGCAAGACGGCGTAGAGCGGCGCGACATCGAGCACGTTCGGCCGGTCGAAGGGCAGCTGCGGCGCAAGTTCGGTGCTGGTCATCGGACATCCTCCTCGGGTGGCGGGGCTGGGGCGGCGGCTGTCGTTGCGGCAGGGGCCGCTCGGGCGCTCACGGTGGCGAGCCAGTGCTCCTCGGCGTGGCTGCGACGGAGCAGCTCGTCGAGCACGAGTGCGCTCCAGACGTCGTCCGGTGCCGTCCCCACGGAGCGGGCCAGTGCCTGGACCCGGTCGCGACGCGCGAGGATCGCCCGCCGCCGCGCGTCGAGAACGCCGACCCGCTCGACGGGGGTCAGCAGCGCGAAGTGCCCGACCCGGGAGAGGAACTCCGCCTCGTCGGCGGCCAGCTCGTCGGGGAGCTCGGCCAGCATGTCGTGCAGAAGCTCCCGGCCGACCTCGGTGATGGCGTAGACGTGCCGCGCCGGGGCGCCCTGCCGGTCCACCGCCGTGCGCGTCACGGCGCCGGCGTCGTAGAACCGCCGCAGCGCCGGGTACAGCGAGTTGTTCGACAGCGCGTACCCGCTGCTCTGCTCGACCCTGCGGCGCAGCTCGTAGCCGTGAGCGGGCTGCGCGGTCAGGTTCGCCAGCAGAAGCAGGTCGACCCACACCTAGGTCACGTTAACCTATTTGATTGTCTCTACCCACTGCAGAAATCGCGAAAAACGGTCGCAAAGGACGTATCGGTCGCGGCGATTCCCCCGGAGAGGTGGGCCGCGTCTCCGAGAGGGAGATACCGTGATTCAGACAGCTGACTTACAGGCCGCAGACCGATGTCCGGAGGCTTCGTGACCGTCGACGGCCGAGCCGAGGACGCGCGGCAGTCCGCCCCCGACCGGGGCGCCGCGACCCGCGACCTGATCCTCGACGCCGCCGAACGCCTCTTCGCCGAGCGCGGCCTGCTGGCCACGTCCAACAGGCAGATCGGCGAAGCGGCGGGCCAGGGCAACAACTCCGTGGTCGGCTACCACTTCGGCGGCCGCTCCGAGCTCGTGCTGGCTGTTCTTCGACGGCACACCGCCGCGGTCGAGCGGCTGCGCGGAGGCCTGCTGGCCGAACTCCGTCCCGAGTCCCCGCTGCGCGACCGGGTCGAGTGCATGGTCCGGCCACTCCCCGCCCACCTCGCGACGCTCGGCGGGCGGACCTGGCATGCGCGGTTCCTCGCCCAGGCCGGCACCGAGCCGTCGCTGCGCGAGGTGGTGCGGGCCGACGCGGAGGCGTCGCCCACCGTGGGCCAGGCACTCGACGGGATGGTCCGGCTGCTCCCCGCCCTGCCCCCGGGAGTGCGCGCCGATCGCGCCGAGATGAGCCGCCAGCTCGTCGTGCACATGTGCGCCGAGCGCGAGCGGTCGTTGCACGACGGGAACGCACCTGCCCGACAGGCGTGGGAGTCCACCACGGCCGGGCTCATCGACGCGCTGGTCGGGCTCTGGCTGGCTCCGGTCACGCCCACCGCCTGCCCCGACCCCGCCTGGCGAAACACGCCCGGCGGCAGCGGGGTGAAGTGAAACACAAGGAGGGAGGCGGCACCGGCGATCGGGTCCGCGGCTGACGGCGGCCGGGTGACCGGGAAACGGCGGGCTACCAGGGGCCTGTCGGCCGGTCGGCGGTGCTCGCACCGGGACCGATCGGATGAGTTGCGTCCGCTTGGAACTCAATCGTCCGTACGGATGTTTAAAGTCCGACTGATACCCTTCCTGGCGTGAACGCATCGGGGCCACTCGATGAGGGTGTGAAGGAACGCGCCGATTCCCGGCGTAAGCGGTTGCGATTGCTCGCAGCCACCCGTACCGCGGTCGCCGAGCAGGGTCTCGCCGTGGCCGCCGCAGACATCGCCGAACGCGCGGAAGTCGGGATCGGCACGCTCTACCGGCGCTTCGGCTCGAAAGACGCGCTGATCGAACTGGTCCTGCTCGACTCCATCGGCGTGGTGTCCACCGCGGCCCAGCGTGCGCTCGACCACGAGGACCCGGTCTCGGGCCTGACCACCTTGCTCTCCGTGCTGGCAGAGGGACAGGTCGGCAACCGCGGCCTGCGCGAGTGCACGACGGGCGTCGGCGGGGAGCGGTCGGAGAGCATCCGGGAACACACCCGCACGCTGCGCGGTGCGCTGGAGAAGCTGGTGCAGCGCGCCCAGAGCTCCGGAGCGATCCGGGACGACGTCACCTGGCGTGACGTGGCCGTCCTCGCGGAAGCAGCCGCCACCTCCGGCAACTACCTCGGGATCGCGCCCGAGGCGGAGCAGTGGCGTCGCACCCTGGCCGTGATCATGGACGGGCTGCGGCCACCCGGCTCGGCTCCGCTGCCCGGCCGCCCCCCGGTGGACGCCGTCACGCCTGCCGGCTGAGTGCCCGACGGCCGTCTCTTTGTCGTCGCGTTTCCCCGGCATTGCGCAGGCCTTGTGTACGTGGAGACGGACGACGACCGCGGCCAAATCCTCACGTCTTCGGGGGATGTCCGACGTCGTGCGGGCCAGGACGCTGCTCTCGTTCGCGTCGCCCAGCAACGGACGGTTGATCTTCATGTGTTCCCACAGCCTGGACGTGCTCCTCTTCGTCTTCCATGACGCCCGCCGCGCTGCCGCGGTGCTGGAGAGGGCCGCAGGCCTCCCGGAGATGCGCCACGTCGCCGTCGTCGCGCGTTCCGCCGACGGCGAGATCCGCGTGGAGGCCCGGCAGAAGACCGGCGAGCGCCAGACCGTGCTGAGGCAGGTGATCGATGCACTCGGCAGCCCCCTGCGCCGGCTCTCACCCTTCGGCACCGACGGCGCCACGGCCGGCCCTCCCCTGACCTTGCCCGACACCGGCCCCGGCCTCGCCGCGTTCGCCCGCCTCATCCAGCCCGGTCACCCCGTGCTGCTCGTCGCGAGCTGCACCGGCCTCACCTCCACGATGGACGAGATCGCCGAGCACCTCGGCGCCGCCGTCTACCGGGTGCCGCTCCACATGGTCGGAGCCCAGCCGCTCACCCGGATCCCCTCGACCCCCTGGACCGCCTGACCCGTCCGCAAACCGGGCGGCTCGCCGCCCCCCGAACGTCCTCGCAGACCAACCGTGCTCCTCGCAGAGCCCACAGCGTCTGCGACGAACCCACACGCCCTGCGAAGACCCCGCGCCGGCTGCGCGGGGCGGCCGCAGGCGACGCGCCCGGGCCGGGGCGACTCAGGGTGCGAAAGCGGGCGACTCGCGGGCCCGGAGGGGGCCTCCGGACAGCTCCGCCGCAGGCCAAGGCACAAATCGGACAGAGTCATCTGACGGATGCCCGCGTCGGCCGTCGCCACGCACGATGGGCCGAGTTGGGACGTCTGGCGCGCCGGGGGGCGCCCGTGCGACCGGGTCAGCGGACCACGTGCGCGGCGTCGAGCGATGGTGGGATCGGAGTAGGCGATGGGTACGAACCACGACGAGGTTCCCCTGCGGGGGCGGGCCGCGGAGCTGGGTGACGTCCGCGAAGGCCTGGACGCGCTCCGCACGGGGAACGGCTCCGTCGTGATCGTCCGCGGCGCCGCGGGAGCGGGTCGGTCCCGGCTGCTGGCCGAGTCCCGCCGGATGGCGCGCGAGATGGGGATCCGCACCGTGTCCGGGTCGGCCGACTCGCACAGCCGGGCCGTTCCGCTCGCGCCGCTCATGGAGTCGCTGGTGACCGGACCGGACCCCGTCATGGACGGCGACGAGCTCCCCACCGCCCTGTACCACGGCGCCGACCACCGGTTCCTGCTGCTGCAGACCATCCGGAAGCATCTCGAACGGGTCGCGCTGCAGACCCCGGTGCTCGTGACCTTCGACGACCTGCAGTGGGCCGATCCGGCCACCCTGCTGGCGCTGCGCTGCCTGCCCCGCAGGCTCGCGTACCGCCCGGTGATGTGGATGTTCGCCGTCCGCGACGGCGCGGGTACCGACGCCCTGCACACCACGCTCGACCGATTGGCGGCTGCGGGCGCGGACACCATCGAGCTGCAGCCGCTGGAGCAGGAGTCGGTCGAGGCCATCGCGCACGACGTCCTCGGTGACCACGTGGACGAGTCGGTGCTGCAGCTGGCCGGACGGGCGGCCAACCGGCCGTTGCTGCTGGTCGAGCTGCTGCGGGGGGTGGCCGAGCACGCGGCAGACGACGCCCCGGACGGTGACGCCGGCTCACGTGCGGGACAGCTCCCCGACCGGTTCCGCGGTCTCGTGGCGCGCAACCTCGAACGACTTCCCGACCGGGTTCGGCGGACCGTGCAGATCGCGGCCGTGCTCGGGCCCCGCTGCACCGTCCGCCAGCTGGAGGCGCTGCTGGACGAACCCGCGTCGGCGCTGCTGGAGCCGCTGCGCTCGGCCATCAAGGAGGATCTGATCGTCTCGAACGACGACCACTTCACCTTCCGGCACGAGCTGGTCCGCGAGGCGATCGTGGCGAACCTGCCGGCCGACCTGGTCCGCGGACTGCGCCGGCAGGTGGTCGACGCCGACCTGCGGGCCGGGCGGCCGCTGCCCGAGGCCGCCACGCTGCTGGCCGCCGTGGCTCTGCCCGGTGACAGCGACGCGGTGTCGCTGCTGCGGCAGGCCGCGGCGATGGCCGCCGCGTCGGATCCGGCGGCGGCGGCCGACCTCAGCGTGCGGGCCCTGGAGCTCACCACGTCCCGGGCGCCGGAGTGGGCCGAGCTGGTCACCGAGACCGTCCAGCTGCTGCTGTGCGCAGGCCGGCCGGCCCAGGCCGCTGCTCTCGCCCAGCAGTCCCTCGAGGTCCCGCTCCGCCCCGAGGCGGAGGCGCGGGTGCGGCTGGGCGGTGCGCTGGTCGGCCTGCAGTTCGCGTTCGTCGACGCGATCCGGCACTGCCGGATCGCCCTGGATCTACCCGGGGTGCCGCTCTCGCTGCGGGCCGATCTCCTCGCCGTGCTGTCCCTGGCGACCGCGCTCGACGGGGACCCGGAGGGGGCGAGCGAGATCATCGGCTCGGCCATGACCGCGGCCGGGCTGTCCGAGAACGCGAGGGCCGAGGCGCTGGCCGTGTGCGTCGGGTCGATCGTCGACCTGTGCCGGGCCGACTGGCGTACCGCGTTGGCCGGGGCCGACGCCGCGGCCGAGCTGACCAGGCGCGTGGAGGTGGCGCAGCGCCTGTGCGAGCCGGAGATCTGGCGCGCGGTGGCGCTGGCCGCGGTGGGTCGCCTCGACGAGGCGTTGGCCGTGGCCGAGCAGCAGCAGCGTCAGGCCGGCGTGGGGGCCGGCCTGGCGTTGATGCGGTTGTGGAGCGCCACCCGCTCCCGGCTGCTGCTGGAGGCCGGCCGGCCCGCCGAGGCGCGGGAGGCGGCCGAGCAGGCGCTCGCCATGGCCGACGAGCTCGGCCACGGGGACTTCACGGCCCTCACCGCGGTCTTCACGGCCGGCCGGGTGGCGGTCCTCACCGGTGACGAGGCGGCGCTGGCGACGGCGGGTCGCGAGGCCGAGCGGATGCGGGCGAGCAGGTCCGCGTCGGTGCGCAGCACCGGTGCGTGGCTGGGAGCCCTCGTCGCCGACGCCGGAGGCGACCCGGGCCGGGCCATCACGATCCTGACCGAGGGGGCGGCGCGCTTCCACGACGCGGGGCCGTGGTCCCGCAGCCCGCTCGACCTCGTCGACGTGCCGTGGTTCGTGCGGCTCGCCCTCCGGGCCGGGCACCGCGACATCGCCGAACGGGCGGCCGCCGTGGTCGGACGCCGCGCCGAGGCCGACCCGGACGTGCCGCTGTTCGCCGCGGCCCGCGCGCACGCTCGCGGGCTGCTCCTGCAGGACCGCGAGGAGCTGGTCCGGGCGGCGGCGCTGTTCGAGGCCGGGCAACGGCCGCTCGCCCGGGCGGCGGCGTTGGAGGACGCCGGGACAGTGACGGCCGGGACCGACCGCGCCGAGGCCGTCGGGTTGCTGGAGACGGCGATGCGGATCGCCGACGAGGCAGGCGCCCAGCGCGACGCCGCGCGGATCCGGTCCGCGCTGCGCGAGCTCGGCGTGTACCGGCGGCGCAGCACCCGGCCGGGCACCGGTCACGGGTGGCAGGCGCTGACGCCGAGCGAGCTCGAGGTGGTGCGGCTCATCGCCCACGGGGCCACGAACCGGGCAGCGGCCGAGCGGCTCTACGTGTCGCCGCACACGGTGAGCACCCACCTCAAGCACGCGTTCACCAAACTGGGTGTCACGTCCCGCCTCGAGCTGGCCCGCATCGCCCTGACGCGCGTGGAGTCCGGCGCCACCCCGTGACGGGACGGTCCGGCGCCGGCGGTGGAGGAGGAGCGATGATCCGGGGCAGCGCAGCCGACCGCCGGCGGTCTCGTCGATGGCTGACGGGGGCCGGTGTCGCCGGGCTCGCCACGATCGCCCTCGTCACCACCGGCTGCAGCACCGAGGATCCGAACTCGCCCGCGTCGCTCGCACAGGCCCCGCCGCACGTGACGGCCATGCCGTTGGAGGCGCCCGACGGCGCACTCGTCGGGCCGCAACCGAGCGCACTGGGCACCATCCTGGTGGACGGGGAGGGCCGGACGCTCTACATGTTCAGCAACGACCCGGGGAACGTGTCCGTCTGCGCGGACAGCTGCGCCCAGGACTGGCCCTTCGTGCCCGCGCCGTCGCCGCTGCCGGCGTTCCTGCCCGGAGTGACCGGCAGCCTCGGCCGGACCATCCGGCCCGACGGCGGGGAGCAGCTGACGGTCGACGGGCATCCCGTCTACACCTTCGCGGGTGATACGGCGCCCGGCCAGACCAACGGGCAGGGCAAGGTCGTCGACGGCGGCCTGTGGTCGGTGGTGTCGCCCCAGGGGAGGCCCGTGCGCTCCCCCGAGGCCGCCGCGGCACCGGCGAACAGCTCGATCGGAATCCCGTCCTGATCGCGGGACCCCGGCAGGCAGGCCCCCGGCTCACCCGCCGTCTCGGGCGAAGAAGGCGTTCATCCCGTCCACGTCGTCGAGGTAGGCCTCGACCTGGACGATCCGCCCCTGACGCAGGGTGCAGACCGCCGCGATGTACTCGTCGAGCACGTGCTCGCCGCGACGGGCGGTGGCGCGCAACCCGATGGCCAGGTTCTTCCGGCTCACGAGTACGCGCTCCAGCGTGGACGACACTCCGTACGCGGCGATCAGCTCGGCGCGCGCGATCACGTCGTCGATCCCCGCTGCCGTGCCCGAGATCGCGTTGTCGCCCGGCAGGGTCCACGTGACGTTCGGGCTCATGAGCGCGCGCAGCATCGGCCAGTCCCTCGTGGCCAACGCATGATGGAAGGACACGCCGATCTCGCGCGGGGATGTCTCGGTCGTCGTCATCTCTCTCGCCTCCGGTGCACGGGTGGCCACGCCCTTCTCGATCTATGGTCGAGGCTCGCCGCGTCCGCCACATCACGTGTTGAGGGGATGCGCGAGCTCCGGGCCGGGACGTCAGCCGGACGCGACGCTGCGCTGCACCGGCCCCGGCTCGGCGGTGTCGAGTGGCACGGCGGCCGACCGCACGAGGCCGAGCTGCACCGACTGGCGGCCCACCGCGGCGTCGAGGATCCAGTCGGCGGCGGTGCGGATCCGGTTGCCGGGCATGCTGATCAGGTGGTAGCCGCGGGTGACAGCCTTCGCCGGCCACCCCGAGAGCGGGATGTGCAGCGGGTTGGCCGCGGCCTGGGTGCCCCCGAGGTCGACCACGAAACCGAGGTCGTGGTGCTTGTACCGGCGCATGCGGCCGTAGCCCAGCGACGCGGCGACGTTGCGCCCCGCGAGCGTGCCCTGACGGGTGGCGTGCTGCGCGGTCATCGCCGTCACCTGGCCGGGCCGGGTCAGGTCGGGAACCGCAGCGGCGTCGCCGCAGGCGAAGACCTCGGGGTGACCGGGCACCACGAGCGTCGGTTCCACCAGCAACCGGCCCTTCTGCGTCGGCAGGCCGGTGTCCTCCACGAGCGGGTCAGGGCGGACCCCCACGCACCAGATGAGCGACCGCGTCGGAACGAACTCGCCGGTCGTGAGGTGGACGCCCGAGCGGGTCGCCTCCCGGACCGAGACCCCCATCCGTACCTCGACGCCACGCCGGCGCAGCACCCGGTCCGCCGCGCGCGACAGGCGCGGATCCAGTCCGGGGAGCACCGCAGGCGCGAGGTCGAGCAGCAGCCAGCGCACCCGCTGGCCGCGCAGGTGCGGGTGGTTCGCCATGATCGCGTCGGTGAACAGCGGGCCCTGGGCCGCCACCTCGGTGCCGGTGTAACCCGCCCCCACGACGACGAACGTGCACCGGGCCGCGCGCTCGTCGGGATCTGTCGTGGAGTCGGCGAGCTCCACCTGCCTGATGACGTGGTCGCGCAGGTAGAGCGCCTCGGCGAGGTCCCGGAAGCCGTGGGCGTGCTCGGCGACACCCGGGATCGGCAGCAGCTTGTTGACGCTCCCCGCGGCGAGGATCAGCCGGTCGTAGTCGAGGCCGTGGGCGATGCCCTCGGGATCGGTGTAGGAGACCCGGCGTTCCTCGAGGGACACCGACGTCACCTCGCCCAGCGCGAGCCGCACCCCGGGCAGCGTCGCCGGGAGGGACACCGTCACCCGCCGCGGATCCAGCACCGCCGCGGCCACCTCGGGCAGCAGTGGCAGGTAGAGGAAGTAGTCCATGGGGTTCACCAGCACGATCTCCGTGCCCGAGCCCGCCGGTAGCGCCCGCGTCAGTGAGCGGGCCGCCTGGTAGCCGGCGAAGCCACCACCGACGATCACGATGCGCGTGGTCCCGTTCCGCTCGGGCACCCCGGCACCGGACACGCCGGCATCGGCCCCGGCGGCACCGGACCCGTCGGCCGAGGTACCGGATCGCTCCACGCTCCCGTTTTCGGGCACTTCGGACTCCCTCGATATCCACCGGCCTCCGACGAGGATCGGCATCGGAAGTGCATGCAGAGCGGGTCTACCCGTGGTGGAATCGATGCACACGAGATCACGGGAGCAGGACATGTGGCTGGTCACCGGTATCGACGAGGAGCACCGGTTCCCACGGTGGACCGAGGCTGTCGAGTTCTACCGCCAGGTCGTCGGGGACTGGGTCGCCGACCACGATGACCCGGGCGGAGACGCAGCACAGGAGCTCACGAGGTCTCTCGACGCCCTGGCCGTCGGCGAGGCCCACGAGGTCGCTTTCCCGAGCGCGGCGGGCGGCGACGGGGCACCGGTCCGGTTCGGGCTGACGTGGGAGGTCGCCCAGGTGGGGATGGATCACTTCACGGCCTGCTGAGCATCGGCTGAGAAGGGTGAACGGCAGGTTGCCTCGTGTGCCCCCGATCACGCTAGTCTCTCCGCCGCAACTATCGGTGACGGGATACGGCCAGAGCTGACCGCCCCGCGAAGGAGGATCCGTGCCGGGTGGGCAGTCGCGCTCCGGGCCGCACGGCCAGGGCGAGCGCAGCGGCGCGCGTCGCGACCTGAACTTCAAACGGCCCTCGATCGCGCGGGTCTACGACTACGTACTCGGTGGGCGGGAGAACTTCGACATCGACCGCCGCGCCGCCCACAGCTTCCTCAACGTGATTCCCGAGGCCGGGCAGCTCGCCAAGGACAACCGCCTTTTCGTGCGCCGCGGCGTGCGCTTCCTGGTGGGCGAGGCCGGCATCAAGCAGATCATCGACGTCGGCTCCGGCCTGCCGACCGCGGGGAACGTGCACGAGATCGCGCACGCGATCGACCCCACCGTGCGGGTGGTCTACGTGGACAACGACCCGATGGTGCTGACCCACGCCCGGGCCATGCTCGACGAGAACGAGACCAGCACGGTGATCACCGCCGACCTGCGGGCTCCCGAGACGATCTTCGACGATCCGGAGACCCGCAAGCTCGTGGACATGGAGCAGCCGTTCGCGGTGCTCATCTCGGCCATCCTGCACCACCTGTCCGACGAGGAGGATCCCTTCGGCGCCGTGGCCGAGTTCCGGGGCCGGCTCTCCCCCGGCAGCCACCTGCTGGTCAGCCACTTCCTCGACGAGGACCCACGGTGCCGGGACCTCGAGCGGGGGTTCATGGACGGCCTCGGCTCCGGGCGCTTCCGCACCTGGGACGAGAACCGCAGCTTCTTCGAGGGGCTCGAGATGGTCGAGCCGGGCCTGGTGTACCTCAACAGGTGGCGGCCGGACGAGGACACGCCGAGGGACCACCCGGTCGAGAAGCTCTTCGTGGGCGGCATCGGCCGCAAGGTCTGAGGCGCGGCCGCATTCACCCGGCGGGCCCGGTGGGGCCGGCGCCGCGGATGCGCTGCAGCAGCGGCTCGACGGCGCGGGTCACGAACCGGGTGAGCACGAGCAGCAGGAGCGCGAGATAGGTCACCCCCGGGACCAGCGCCACCACCAGCAACGCGACCGCCAGGATCGCCGTGGTGGCCACCGCGCCCGCCACGTCGGCCCCGCCGCGGATGATGAACGCGAGCACCGTCAGGCAGATGCTGCTCGCCAGGATCGCCCCGACGTACACCGTGGCCGTGAACCGGTCGTCGCCGTACACCCCGATCATCCCCGTGGGGAACGGCAGCACCACGATCGTGAGCAGCCACGCCATGTTCCAGAACAGCAGGCCCCGGGAGTCGGCGTCCGCCGCGTCGAACAGTCGGCGGTGCACCACCCAGAGGCGGGCGATGACGGCGAAGCTCAGCAGGAAGCTGTAGATCTGCGGCTGGTTGTCCGTGATCACCTCGACCGAGGGCACCTGCGCCTGCCCCACGTGCCCCACCGCGTCGACCAGTGGCAGGACGAGCAGGGTGATCGCGATGGCGACCACGGCGTCGGTGAACATGACGAGCCGTTCCAGGGACGTGGGCGCGGCCATGCCCGTGACGGTAGGGGCTTCTCAGCGGGCGTTCAGCAATCCGACGCGCTTCTCAGCGTCACTACAGGGTGGACTTCCTAGCGTTAGTCCCATGTCCACCGCACTTGTCACCGGCGCCAGCCGCGGCCTCGGCGCCGTCTTCGCCGACCGTCTCGCACGGGACGGCATGGATCTCGTTCTCGTCGCACGGGACCGCGCCGGGCTGGAGCGCACCGCGGCCGCCGCACGCCGCCACGGCGTCTCGGCCGAAGTCCTGGCCGCCGACCTGTCGACCCCGGCCGGACGGGCCGCGGCGGAGGACCGGCTCGCCGACCCGTACCGCCCCGTCGAGATGCTGGTGAACAACGCCGGCGTCGAGAACAGCGACGTGTTCGTCGAGGCCGACCTGCACGACCTGCAGAGCCAGATCGACACGAACATCACCGCGGTCATGTCTCTGACCCACGCCGCGCTTCCCGGCATGATCGCCCGCGGCAGCGGCTCGGTGATCAACGTGGCGAGCTTCGCCGGCTACCTCCCCGCACCGGGCAGCACGTACGCCTCGACCAAGGCGTGGGTGCTCGCGTTCACCGACACGATGGCGGCGTCACTGCCGGGCACGGGCGTCGGCATGATCGCTCTCTGCCCGGGGCGGATGCGCACCGGCAAGCACGACGCGCCCGCCGCCCCGTCTCCGCTGTGGCTGGACCCTGCGGCCGTGGTGGACCAGTGCCTGCGCGACCTCGGCCGGGGCCGCACCCTCTGCACCCCGGGTTGGCTCTACCGCAGCGTGGTGGGCGCGCTGGAGGCCCCGCGCCGTTCGATGCGCGCCGCGGCGCGCCTGGCCGGGCGGGGCCGCGCAAAGCACGGCGCGGACGCCCCACCGTCGACCACCCGGCCGGCCCCCGTGCGCACCGCCGCCTGAACGACAGCGCCTCCCGAACGACAGGGCAGCCCGAACGACAGGGACCAACGTGCCGGCGACAGTCACGAGGTGCCGTTCGACCGACGGCCGTCCTCGGCGTACTCCTCGGCGCCCTGCCCCCGGCCGTTGCGCTGGTCCGTCAGGCGCGCGACCTGCCGCTCGAGCTCGGCGATCCGGTCCCGCGCGGTGTCGAGACCGTCCTGAAGCTCCACGATCCGGGCGGCCGCGTCCAGCGTCAGCCCTTCGTCGAACAGGGTCCGCATCCGCGCGGCGAGCACCAGCTGGCGGCGCGAGTAGCGCCGGTGGCCACCACCCGACCGCTGCGGTTTCAGCACCCCCGCGGCGTCGAGGCTGCGCAGGAAGGCCGGCTGCACCTCGAGCAGCTCCGCAGCCTGGCCCATCGCCACCGCCGGATAGTCCTCGTCGTCGAGCCGACCCACACCCATGGACACCTCCCCCGAGATTTCCAGTCATTGATACAGATCCTATCGAGCTGACGACAGAGGAAGTCTTCGCGGACGCCAGTGGCGCCGTTGCAGTGCGTTCTCCGCCGTCCTACGATTCGCACCCCGGTTGAGTCCACAGCCGGCCATCGCCTGTCCCCGGCCCTCGGCCGCGCACAGGCGACCCTCCCGGAGAGAGCATCGGTGACCGACGTGGACAGCTCCGCCTCCCGCGTGTCGGCGCCCCCCGCGACCCTGGACATCGAGGTCACGGTCATCCGGGACGGCACGTCACCGCACTTCCGCGTCCACCTCGGCGGAGAGCTCGACATCTCCACCGTCGGCCTGCTCGCCGACGCGGTGGGCGAGCTGTCCGGAACGCGGCCCGAACTGGTCGAGATCGACCTGTCCGAACTGCGCTTCGTGGACGCGCGGGGGCTGCGCGCGTTCGTCGACATCGACGGCGACCTGCGCGCCACGGGCAGCCGCATCGTCCTCACCAACCCCACCCCGCACATCGCCCGGATCCTGACCCTGACCGCGGTGGACACCGAGATCACCGTGCGATCGGACGGGTCCGGGCACGCGTGCGTGCACGCACCACCGCTGGGCTGAACCTCCCCTGTGTGTAAACATCCGCCGGGCGGGAACAGCACGTTCGGTGACGGAATTACCAGGCGACGACGGTGGTCCGACCGGCCGAAGGGGCCGGCGGAGGGCTGCACCATTGCCTGGTGCCGATGCGCTCACCCTGCGGCTGCCCGCCGAGCCCGCCACGCCGTCGCTCGTCCGACGACGTGTGCGGGGATGGCTGGAGGTCCACCAGTGGCCCGATGACGCCGTCGACGACGTCATCCTGGCCGTGCACGAGGCCGTGGCGAACGTCGTCGACCACGCCTACGCGCCCGGGGTCGACGGCCAGGTCGTCCTCACCGCGACGCTGGTCCCCGACGGCCGCGAGCGCCGGGTCCGGATCGTGGTGCAGGACAGCGGCCGGTGGCGCTCGCCCCCGGCCGACCCCGGCTACCGCGGCCGCGGGCTCCAGATGGTGCGCAGCTGCATGGACGTCGTCGACATCCGTCGGGGCACCGACAGCCGGGGCGGAACCGATCTCGTCATGCTCACCCCCGCCGTCGCGGCCGCTCCCGGACGCCGGGTTCTCACCGCCGGTGTCCGCCGGTCGGATCCCGGCCTCCTCGGCCGCGTCCGCCGGATGCGGGCCCGCGCCCGGGTCGTCGCCGGGCTGGCCGTTCGCCTGCTCGCCGCGGCTCGTCGACTCCGCGCTCGCCGGCGACGCGGATCCCCTCCGCCCGCCCCCCAG